>JAVVRI010000045.1:0-18967 GCA_036654795.1 Tannerellaceae bacterium | reverse complement strand
AGATATATTCCAGCGTCTGAAAAAAGATAATCCGTCAGCAATGCGTGGCGTATCTCCCGGTAGTTCCCAGAAACTGCTAATGGCATTGGGAAAACACCTCTTTGTTTCACGTTTCACCGTAATGTGCAGTCCGTTACGATGTTATGTCTGTGAAAGGAGATTCGGATATTTCTATTTTAAGGTCACTTCAGGAAAGCATGAGTGCTTTTAGAGACTCAACTAGTCCTAAAAGATTACCGTAAGCAAGCATCTATTTTTTTGAGATAGGTATCAAGTAAGTGAGCTTAACGCCAAACACTTGCGCTGAGGATTGGGGGAAAATGTCCTCATGACTACTCTTGTATATATTCCCCAAGGCATAATAGTATCTGCCTTCGAGCAAAAAATAGCCGATACCTGTACGGATCTCCAAACCCGGTCCACCACAAATTCCCCAGTCTAAGCTAGTTTCGAGGGGCTTGGCGTGCTGATCATTTGTCTTGTTGGGCGCAGCTCCGTTCAAGTTTTCCTTGGTACTTTCGCTAATGGCATAGCCAATTTTAGGGCCTACGTTCACGAAGAAGTTAGCTCGCTTATTTCCAAAATAGATATGCGTAAAGAAGGGTAGCTCCACGTAATTGATCGTCCGGCTATACTGAAAGGAAGGATCGTCGAACTTCTCCTTCCAACCTTGCTGCGTAAAGTTGAGCTCCATCTGCAAACCAACATTCTTTTCCGTATTTACGCGGGCGGTAAAGCCGCCGGTGTAACCCATTAACATGCTTTGCTGCACCTTAGGGATAAAGCTAATAGAGGAGAAATTCACGCCAAACGATGCTCCTATGGCCAGTTCGGTTTTGAAGGGAAGGATCTGCGCCCCGGCTTCAGTAGCGACAGACAGCCCAATCAGGGCTGCGAGAAACAATTTCACCCCTTTCATTTCTGTTCGCTTCGGGTTACAGTGAAGTCACTCTTATAATGGATGATAAACAGGCTGGTATTGACGAAGCCGCCCCAAGCATTGACGCGCTGGAAGTCGAAGCCTGTCTGCACACTATTATAATTCATACGCGCCATCTGATTCTCAAAGTTCTCGCCATATTGCTGGATAGCCCGGAAGAAAAACATTCCGGTATCAAACCCAAGCATACCATATTTGGGGAAAGTATTGATCAGGTTCTTGCTGTACCACGTCTTATAGTTACGATAGAAACTACGTACGTTCGGCGATAGGTTATCAGCGTAGAAATTGCTGTATATATAGGCATTGAGCGCATAGAAATCCTCTAGGCATTCGCGTGTATAGGTCTGCCATTCCGGATAGCCGAATAGAGACAGAGCGTATTCCGGCTTTGCTTCTGCAAGCATGCGGAGCGGCGACTTGATCTTGTTGAGTGCATCCAAGGAGCTGGAAAGAGGCAACACCACGTTTCGTTTGCTCGGATTCATTAAAGCCTCGATATCTGTTTGAAAGGTCTCGCCGACATAGCTCAACTCTTTGTAGGCAATATGGCGCTGCTTCATCTCAGCCTTAAAGGCTTTGATGAAATCCGTTTTCTCCTCCTTGTCGTGAGTATTCAAAAGGATGATATTGAAGTCAGAGAACAAGTCGCAGCCTGCCTCGGCTGCTTTGGAATATAGGTAAGAATGCGGCGTATTCACTTGGAAGACGGCCGGATTAGAAAGCACATCATCATTTTTCGAGGTAAAGGGAATTACATATTTAATGTTATGCTTCTCGGCAAAGGCTGCCACGGGAGTTATCTGATCGTTCTGCACCGCGCCAATAATTAAGTTGGCTTGTAGAAGAGATTCTTCCTTTAATATTTCTTTGACGCGCTTCGTACCGTTGCCGGTGTCATATACGGAAAGGTCGACCGAGCAACCGCTTTGGCGCAAACTGTCAATAGCCAGCAATAATCCTTCGTAATACTCAATAAAACGCGAGGTGGTGGCCGATGGAACCGCTTCTTCCGTCATAAAGGGAAGCAACAGGGCTACCTTCACCATACTCACCTGTTTGCTTTCACGCGGAGCGGAAAGTAGGGCGTTTACTTCGTGCTCTTGAGGGGCAAGGACGGTTTGTATCACTGTTTCTTCGGTCTGTACCGGTACTTGAATGACCATACCAGACTTTATTCCTCCTTTAAGTTCCGGATTACGCTTAAGCAACTCGGCACTCGAGACATTGAACTTGCGGCAGATACTGTACATCGTCTCCCGTTTGCCAATCGTATAGCTGACGTCGCGACGGACTTCATGCACTGCTGTTGTGGGCAGCGCTTCTATACGTGTAGCCGGAATGCGTATCGTACGGCCTATCTGAAACGTAGAGGCAGACAAGCCGGGGTTTACCTGAATCAGGTCAGAGGCCAAGACATTGTAACGCACGGTCAATGAATAAAGCGTTTCCTTCGGCTGAATGGTATGATAAGCATAAGCAGTTGCGGGGGAAGAAGAAGTTGCAGCTTCACGTTGCGGTATTTTCAGCGTAAAGCCAATCTTTATACCTTCACGACTTTCGGGGTTCAGACGGTAAATATCCTCCACACTCACACCATACATGGTCGCAATAGCGTAGACCGTTTGTCCCCGTTCGATGGTATGATAAAATATATCGTCTCTTTGTTCGTTAGTAGTAGCGTTGGTCTGCCTATGAACGCCTTGCGCGTAAAGGGCTGAACCAGCCAAACAAAGAGAAAACACAAGTACGTAAACTCGAATCTTGTTCATCGGATGATTGCATTATTTGCTGCAAAGATAGTGTATGTCCGTATAAAATACTAATTTTGGAAGCTAATTAGGTTGTTATATATGCTAAGGAAAGAATTCAGAAGATTAGGAGAAATAGCCTGCATGTTGCTGCTGGCGCTAACAGTTTGTGCGCAATACACCGTAAAAGGAGGCAGCGGCACTCCTTTGTTGGCTACAACAGACAAGGATGTGCAAGTCTATCTGGTAAATGGAACAAACGACGTATCAATTAGTTACGCAGCTAAAGGCAATGGCTCCCTGCAATGGTATCGCTACAAAACGAAAGCGTTAGAAGCCGAAAAGCTCTCCGGCACGCAGAGCGGTAACGTCACGACCCTACAGAACATACAAGAGGGTTACGGCTACTTTGTAACCGAACAAGGGCAAGTGCCACGTTACGTATGGATTATAGATTATAGCCAATATGCGTTTAACATTCAAAGTCTTTCCGTGTCGCCGGATTCTAATTGCGACGAACTGCGGCTCAACGGCTCAGCCGAGATGAAGCCACTACGCTACTACCCCTCCAACGGCGGGTTTAACAAAACACTAAAACGGCAGTTTGAAGTAACATACAACACCATGACCTGGTCTGACGACACCAAACTGTTCTCGCAAGAAGTTAAGACAAAGCAGATAGAGGGCGATCCGTTTCTGGCCTCTCTGGATGCCCCGCTTTGCGACACAGACATCCGTCTGAGTGGCGACCTATTCGCCCGGCACTTCGGAATGGAGAAGAGCATGAGTACCGGCAGCTACGAAGCCATAGCCCTCGAAGTACATGCCGACACCACTATTGTCATAGATCAAATCAGTAACCTAATGAGTGGTTCGGAGGGGCTTTCAGCACCGGCAGATATCCGCTTTACCGCTCACGCCAATACACCAGTAGCCGCTTTATATACTTGGACAATCTATCCAAAAGAACAACCGGAAAATTTTCTGGTGCGCTTTACCGGTGAAGAAGTGGACTATACTTTCAACCAGTTTGGCGACTATGTAGCCGCATTGACCGTTAGCGACCGCACCGGAAAATGCAGCAACAGCGAACATTCCTTTGACATTAAAATAACAGAATCGGGATTGGATGTACCCAATGCCTTCTCGCCCGGCACCTCGCCAGGGATAAACGATGAGTTCAGAGTCGCATACAAATCATTGATACGCTTTCAAGGTTGGATCTTTAACCGATGGGGAGTAGAGATGTTCCGATGGAACGACCCTGCCCGTGGATGGGATGGCAAGAAAGGGGGCAAATACGTCACTCCGGGTGTCTATTTCTATGTAATAGAGGCAGAAGGTTCCGACGGCATCAAATATAAACGTAAGGGGGACATCAATATCCTCCGTTCCAAAAACATACAGGATGAAGTGGTCGAATAGTGTGATTAGTTTTCTGGTAGGAGGCGCCTTAGTTCTCACAGCGTGTTTAACTCTCGGTTCAATTGATTCGGAAAAGGTGCTGAGCGAACGTCCAGTCGTATCCGCAATGACTATTTCGCCGGATATACCAGACGAAATATCGTTTTGCGGAAAGACGATAGACCTGACCCGCTACAACATGTACGAAGGGTTCGATCGTGAATTGAGCAGTTTTACTTATCTGCACTCGAACACCATGCTCTACATTAAGCGGGCAAACCGATACTTCCCCCTGATCGAACCGATACTAAAAGAGAACGGGATACCGGACGACTTTAAATACTTGGCAGTTATAGAAAGTCATTTGGAGCCACGCATTGTCTCATCGGCTAAGGCTGTAGGCATGTGGCAACTATTGGAAGGTACTGCCAAGCAATACGGGCTAACCATCACTCCGACTGTAGACGAACGCTGCGATGTGGAGAAAGCAACCCAAGCTGCTTGCCGATATATGAAAGCAGCCTACAATAAATATGGCGACTGGGTCTCCGTAGCCTCCTCCTACAACGGTGGAATGGGACGCATCTCTGGAGAACTGGAGAAACAGGAAGCGGATAACTCCCTCGACCTATGGCTAACAGAAGAAACCTCTCGCTATGTATACCGCATCATAGCCATCAAGCAGATATTTGAACATCCTTACAAGTATGGCTACGTGCTTCGTGCGCGTGACCTATACAAACCAATCGAATGTACGGAGGTGACCGTCAATAACGATGTACCCGACCTTATGGCTTTCGCCAAAGCAAACAATGTTACCTACGCCGATTTGAAACGCATGAATCCATGGCTACGTGACCGCAAGTTGCAGACAGACGGTAAAAGCTATAAGATCAGTATCCCAAAAGAAAAAGATATGTATTACAAGTCGGCCAACACCCCGGTACATAACCCGGCATGGGTCGTGAAGTAAAAAAAGAATGATGAGCAACGACGAACAAAAAACAAATAATAAAGCATTAGAAGGTGGACGCATCTCCATATTGGGTGCACGCGTACACAACCTAAAAAACATAGATGTGGAGATTCCCCGCAACAAGCTCACGGTAATTACCGGAATGAGTGGAAGCGGCAAATCATCCTTAGCCTTCGACACCATTTTTGCCGAGGGGCAACGGCGCTACGTGGAAACCTTTTCCGCCTACGCACGTAACTTTTTGGGAAATATGGAACGTCCGGATGTGGACAAGATAACTGGCCTCAGCCCCGTAATCTCCATCGAACAAAAAACAACGAACAAGAATCCACGCTCCACCGTAGGAACAACCACAGAGATATATGACTTCTTTCGCCTGCTCTATGCCCGTGCCGGCGAAGCTTACTCCTACCTGAGTGGCGAAAAGATGGTGAAATATACAGAAGAGCAAGTACTTAACTTGATCCTGGAGCAATATCATGGCAAAAAGACCTATCTGCTAGCCCCCTTGGTGCGTAACCGCAAAGGGCACTATAAGGAACTGTTCGAACAGATACGAAAAAAAGGATATATTAATGTGCGCATAGACGGTGAGCTGAAAGAGATCTTCCACGGCATGAAGCTGGATCGATACAAAATGCACAGTATCGAAGTCGTTATAGACAAATTGATGGTATCGGACAACGACGAACGGCGCCTAAAGGACAGCTTGCGTATCGCCATGAAGCAGGGTGACGGTCTGGTAATGTTGTTAGATGCCGAAACAAACGAAGCACGCCACTACAGCCGTCGACTGATGTGCCCCGTCACAGGCCTTTCCTACAGCGAACCAGCACCCCATAACTTCTCGTTCAACTCTCCACACGGTGCCTGTCCGAAATGTAAAGGACTGGGCGAAATCAACCAGTTGGACATGGAGAAGATTGTGCCCAACCCTGCACTAAGTATATATAACGGAGGGATAGTAGCTTTAGGAAAGTATAAAAACGCACTTATATTCTGGCAAATAGAAGCCCTATGCGAAAAGTATGGCGTCACGATAAAAACTCCCATCCAAGAACTACCCGAAGAAGCTATTGATGAGATCATGAACGGATCGGATGGACGGATACTCATCAAAAACGATTCTCTAGGCACCGTGAATCATACCCTATCATTCGAAGGGGTAGCTAAATACATCTTGATGCAACAAGAAGTCGACGCCTCCGCTTCCGCTCAGAAGTGGGCTGGACAATTTATACGTATGGCGGTCTGTCCCGAATGCGGCGGTCAACGGCTAAACAAAGAGGCACTCCATTATCGTATTGACGGAAAAAACATCTCCGAACTATCACAGATGGACATCTCCGAACTATCCATTTGGTTGGATGGACTGGAAGCACGGCTCGACCCAAAACAACTACAAATAGCCACCGAAATACTCAAAGAGATACGCTCAAGATTGAAATTTCTGCTGGATGTAGGATTGGATTACTTATCGCTCGGCCGAGCATCCGCAAGCCTTTCAGGAGGAGAAAGCCAACGTATCCGTCTGGCTACCCAGATCGGCAGCCAACTAGTAAATGTGCTCTACATATTGGATGAACCCAGCATCGGTTTGCATCAGCGCGACAACGTTCGGCTAATCAACTCGCTGAAACAACTGCGCGATACAGGTAACTCTGTAATCGTTGTGGAACACGACAAAGACATGATGCTCAATGCAGACTACGTAGTAGACATGGGACCTAAAGCCGGACGACTGGGCGGTGAAGTTGTATTTGCCGGGACACCGGAAGAGATGTTGAAAGCAGACACCTTGACCAGTGCCTACCTAAACGGGCAGACAGAGATAGCCGTGCCCGCCACTCGCCGACAAGGAAATGGTAACTTCATCAGCATTAAAGGTGCCAGCGGCAACAACCTGCAAAACGTAGAGGTCAAATTCCCTCTCGGATTACTTATTTGCGTAACAGGTGTATCGGGTAGTGGTAAGTCCACACTGATCAACCGCACCCTGCAACCCATCCTCAGCCAGCACTTCTACCGCTCGCTGGAAGAACCCCTGCCCTATCAGTCGATAGAGGGAATAGACAATGTAGATAAAATTGTAAATGTAGACCAATCACCTATCGGGCGTTCGCCACGTAGCAACCCGGCCACCTACACCAGTATCTTTTCAGATATACGCAACTTGTTTGTAGAGCTGCCGGAATCGAAGGTACGTGGCTATAAGCCGGGACGCTTCTCGTTCAACGTAAGCGCCGGACGGTGCGAAACCTGCAAGGGAAACGGATATAAGACAATTGAAATGAACTTCCTGCCCGACGTATTAGTGCCTTGCGAAGAATGTCATGGCAAACGTTACAATCGCGAAACACTCGAAGTGCGCTACCGCGGCAAGTCTATTGCAGACATTCTGGATATGACGATCAATATGGCTGTAGAGTTCTTTGAAAAGATACCCAACATCCTAGCCAAAGTTAAAGTGTTGCAGGATGTGGGGTTAGGATACATCAAGTTAGGACAACCCTCTACCACCCTTTCCGGTGGAGAAAGCCAGCGCGTAAAACTAGCCACAGAGCTAGCCAAACGAGACACCGGCCAAACGCTCTACGTACTAGACGAGCCAACCACAGGACTTCACTTCGAAGACATCCGTGTGCTAATGGGCGTACTAAACAAGTTGGTAGACAAGGGTAACACCATCATCGTGATAGAACATAATCTGGACGTAATCAAATGTGCCGACTACCTGATCGACATGGGGCCCGAAGGAGGACGCCGCGGCGGACAAGTACTCTTTACCGGAACACCGGAACAGATGATAAAAAGCAAAACACTCAGTTACACCACCCCCTTCCTCAAGGAAGAGTTAAAACAGAAAAAATGAAAAATCCGATTGCAATGATCAAACAATGTATTGAGAAGGAAGAACCCTACTTCCTGCTGCGCGGACAGGATATTTGCGCATTGACTGCCATCGAAGCCTACTTCGACGCGGTAAAGGGAGAAGTAAAAGATCCCTACTTTATAGAGGAAATTGAAGAGATAATGAAAGACTTTCGTGCCTACCGTGCGGAACAACAAACGCATATACCCGACTGACGCATGGAAAACGACTGTTACAAGACTATCTGCCAGCCGGCCGAAGGATACTATACGGAGAAACGCAGCCGTTTCATCTCCTACGCAATCCCTATACAGACTGTAGAAGAGGCGAAGGAACAATTAGATCGCTATCGTAAGCAATATTACGATGCTCGGCACGTCTGTTGGGCTTATATGCTAGGAGCAGACCGAACGATATTCCGTTCGAACGACGATGGAGAGCCTTCATCTACCGCCGGTAAACCCATTCTGGGACAGATCAACTCCAACGAACTGACGGATATTCTAATTATCGTAATCCGCTACTTCGGTGGTATCGAGCTAGGCACTAGTGGGTTGATCGTAGCCTATCGCACAGCGGCTGCCGAAGCAATAGCCGCCGCAGAAATAGAGGAACGTACGGTTGATGAAGAAATCACCGTCACCTTCGAATATCCCTACCTAAACGGAATCATGCGGATCGTCAAGGAAGACAATCCCGCCGTGCTCTCCCAAACCTTCGACATGGATTGCGAGATGACCCTTCGCATCCGCCAAAGCGAAGCCACCCGCCTAAAAGCAAGACTACTCAAAGTAGAAACTGCAGTCATAAAACAGCAACAATAACTAACAACTGGAGCTATTCGGTCGTTTCCATTTTAATTAATAATATACAATGAGCCGGGATAGCTATTTTGCATCTCGGCGTTTTTTTGTACTTTTGTAAACTCTTCTCGGAATATATATGTTCCATATAGAGCACAGAGACAAATCGCCTCTATGCCTTCATGCGTCACTTTCCGCATGAGATAATATAGGTTAATACATTTTAATATATAAACAATTAGTTGATGAAAAAAATTCTTTTATTTTCTTTCTTCTTAGTATTGGGTCTGGTCGTATCACAAATCCTACCGGAACTAGTAGGTGGTAGCTACGCCACAGTCAAAACCGTTTCTAACACCTTACTATTTGTCTGTCTAGCCTTTATCATGATTAATGTAGGGAGGGAGTTTGAAGTAGATAAATCTCACTGGAAATCATATACCAAGGATTACTTTATTGCTATGGCTACGGCTGCATTTCCCTGGATATTTGTCGCCTTTTATTTCGTTTTCGTATTATTACCCGAAACCTATTGGGGCAGCGCCGAAGCATGGAAAGAGAATCTGCTCCTAAGTCGGTTTGCCGCTCCCACTTCTGCCGGTATCCTCTTTACAATGTTGGCTGCTGCCGGGCTGAAGGCTTCGTGGGTCTATAAGAAGGTACAGGTGCTAGCCATCTTCGACGATTTAGACACCATCCTGCTAATGATTCCTCTTCAGATTATGATGATCGGACTACGCTGGCAATTGGGTATCATTGTACTGATCGTTGGCGTCCTGCTATGGATCGGATGGAAGAAGATGGCGGCATACAACCTGCGCCAAGACTGGAAAGCAATCCTTTTCTATGCTATTATCACCTTCGGCATCACCCAACTAATCTATATGGGCTCAAAGCATCTATACGGCGAATCAGGCAGTATACATATCGAGGTGCTCCTGCCGGCCTTTATTTTGGGAATGATCATGAAGCATAAGCATATCGACACAAAGACGGAAGAGCACGTCTCGACTGGCATATCGTTTCTTTTCATGTTTCTGGTAGGTGTCAGCATGCCGGTATTCTTCGGTGTGGACTTTGAGCAATTGGCCGCTGGCGCAACCACAATTACGGGGGCACAACCGATGATGCCGTGGCAGATGATCGCTTTCCATGTGGTGATGATTTCATTTTTATCAAATATAGGGAAGCTCTTTCCGTTGTTCTTCTACCGAGAAAGGCTCAAACGCGAACGCCTGGCACTCTCCATCGGCATGTTTACTCGCGGCGAAGTAGGTGCCGGAATCATCTTTATTGCTCTAGGCTATAATTTAGGAGGCCCCGCGTTGATGATTTCTGTACTAACTATTGTGTTTAATTTAATTTTAACTGGTATCTTTGTCGTCTGGGTAGAAAAATTGACGCGCAGTGCCTACAAGCAAGAGTTGGCAAGCAGCGTCAGTAAAAAAGAATAAACTGAAAAAAACACCAATGTTTCAATAATATGAGCCATCCGATCAAAGTTATCCTGAATCCACTCCGTCGCTTCGCTGTGCAGAAGCCAAATGCTAGTCTTTTATTATTCATGGCGACTATTCTGGCCATGCTGCTGGCCAATTCGCCTTGGGCATCCTCCTACCACCAGCTTCTATCACACCCGATAGATCTACAGGCAGGAGCCTTCAACTTCTTTTCCCATCATGGGGAACCGATGTCGATGTTATCGTTTGTGAACGATGCGCTGATGGCAGTCTTCTTCTTCGTTATCGGGCTGGAAATTAAACAAGAGATATTGATCGGAGAGCTTTGTTCGTTTCGGAAAGCATTACTGCCCATCATTGCCGCCTGTGGCGGAATGCTGGTGCCGGTGGGCATTTATTTTCTGGTCTGTAGCGACCTGCCGGAAGTAAGAGGGTCAGCCATCCCAATGGCTACCGATATCGCTTTTGCTCTAGCCGTATTGGGACTGCTAGGCAAACGGGTACCGCTGAGCTTACGTATCTTCCTGACAGCACTAGCCGTGGTAGATGATATTGGGGGCATTATTATTATAGCTCTTTTCTACAGTGGTGAAATTGCTATTCAACCGTTGCTTATCTCTGTTGTACTTCTTGCTTTACTTTATGGTGGAAACAAGATGCGCGTACACTACAACCTATTCTATTATCTCCTCGGCTTTCTAGTCTGGATGTTCTTTATGGAATCGGGTATCCATCCAACGATAGCCGGCGTATTAGTAGCCTTTACCATCCCGGCACGTCCAATTATTAAACTGGACACTTTTGTAGACGACATGAGTAACTACTTGGAACTACTGGACTATGCCGAAGTGAAGCATAGTCAACAGGCAGCCGTACTTACCCCTAAACAAATACAGGTACTCAACAACATCCACTCGCTTGCTAACCGTACCATCAGTCCGCTGCAAAGCATTGCGGACAAACTAAACCCATTGGTAAACTATCTGATCCTGCCGCTCTTCGCCTTTGTGAATGCTGGGGTAACGTTTGGAGACATCCAGCCGGCATCGCTTGTCAACGTTCCGTTAGCCGTATTATTAGGATTATTCATCGGCAAGACACTAGGTATATTCAGTTTCTCCTACCTATTCGTCCGTATGGGGATAGTATCCATGCCTAAAGGGATGAGTAAACGCAATCTACTAGGTGTAGCTATGTTGGGAGGAGTAGGCTTTACGGTAGCACTCTTCATCGCAAACTTGTCCTTCGATTCATCCATCGCACAAGGTGCCGACCTACTGAACCAAGCGAAGCTAGGCGTATTCAGCGGCTCCTTCATTTCCGGTGTTTGTGGATATTTGCTACTTAGAAAGGTATTGCCTGCCACATATCAGCAATAGCCACGTAATAGCACAATATTTACAATGAATCCGATATGAAACATCTACGATATTTGCATGTTTTAGGAGCTGTACTTCTCCTCTCCTTCCCTGCTGCCGTCTGTTCGCAGCAGTCCACGGACTCGATTGTCAGCCACCTACAGCAACATGTTTCGGGTAAGCTCGCCGAGTTGGGAATGTAAGGGATGTCAATAGAAAGATCAATTATTATTCAATAAACAAATGCAAACAAAAAATATTTTCAATATCTTTGTATTATATGTATAGTATAAATTGATACTTCAAGAAAAAAGTTAAATATGCAAGTTAATTCTATTAGATTGCGCAATTTCAGATGCTACGAAGACATCTCGTTGAATCTACACAACCGCTTAAATGTTATTGTGGGCATTAACGGAACAGGAAAAACAGCTGTTTTAGAAGCACTCAGAATAGCTATTGGTTCTTTATTTTTAGGAGTAAATAAGTATAAAGATAAAATATCTAGCCCAGGAATAAATCCTGATGACGCCAGATTATCAAATTTGGAGCCTCAAATTCCGGTATTTATAAATGCTGAAGGAGAAATAAATGAATTTGAAGCATCAAACAATACATGCCGCTCACTCTCTTGGGAAAGATCATTAGAAACGTGGGGGGGGAAAACAAGATATGTGAATGCTAAAGATATGGTGACAGCATCGAATACCATGCAGGAATGTATTCGAGACTCTACAAGTAATACCACGATTCCATTGATAGCCTATTACTCTACCGACAGATTTAAAAAAGAGAAGAAGGATGTAGGGGTAGAACCAGATGCAAGCAGATTGCGAGGATATTATAATGCACTTGATCCTCTAACTAATATAAAGTTCTTCTTGGATTTATATTTTACAGAAACATTATCTGAACTTCAGAATAAGAAAGAGTCAATGATGCTTAGATCGGTAAACATGGCAGTGATGGAATGTATTGACAACTGTGAAAGCATTAAGTTCGACATAAAAAAAAACGAACTTATCTTTACGATAAAAGATACACTTGAAAAGACACCTTTCCACATGCTATCAGACGGTGTGAGAACCATGCTAGCAATGGTAATGGAAATAGCTTTCAGATGTTACATTCTTAATCCTCATTTGAAAGAACAAGCCTCAAAGGAGACGACAGGCGTTGTACTAATAGATGAAATTGATTTGCATCTGCATCCAGCGTGGCAAAAGAAAGTTTTAAGAGACTTGAGAATCGCTTTCCCTTCTATTCAATTCATTGTAACCACCCATGCCCCATTGGTGTTGGGCTCGGTGAAAGATGGTAAAATAATAAGCATAAAAGATAATCAAGCTTTCGATTTTCCACTTCAACACGGGAAAGATGCCAATTACATTCTGAATGAAATGGGTACTTCTGAAATGGATAATTTATTAAAAGACAACCTTAAAGACTATTTTATCTTGATAGAAAAAGGAATGGGAAAAGAAGAGGAGGCCTTGAAGTATAGAGCCATCCTTGAACAAGAATTGGGAAAAGAGCATACAGAGTTGCAAAGAGCTGATATGATGCTCAGCTTTTTCTAAAAATAGTTCTTATGAGATTTATAAAAAAAATGACAGAACCTACCTGCATCTCTTCTTGGATAGAATTAAGAAAACAGGCGGAACAACCTATAGCTTATAGCGATTTTGATCATAAAAATGAGCTGAATGAAATTCTAAGGGCAGAGCAACATCATCTCTGTTGCTATTGCCAGCAGAGAATTACTCATTATCAAGGTAAAAAAGAAGGTGGTGCTCACAATGAACATTTAGTGCCTCAAAAATTAGATACTGGAAATGGGGCTATTGAAATGGACTATAACAATATTTACGCTTGCTGTATAGACTCCAGTGGTATGTCAAAAGAACATCAACACTGCGGAGAATCTAAAGGTTGTAAATCGATAAGAGCTTTTATCAAAGAGATAAATTGCACCGAGTATTTTAAATATAATTTAAATGGAGAAATCTTGCCAAATGGCTGCTATGACCAATGGAAAGATTATCAAATAAATGAAAGAACATTAGCGGGCAATATAAAAGATGCATACGATACAATTATGTTGCTTAATCTTAATTGCAATAAACTGGCAACAGAAAGATTAAAAGATATTTCCAGTCTTATCAGTATCATAAGGAAACTATCGAAAGAGCAAGTTGAACTAAAAATCAAAGAGTTTGAACATGCACAATACTATATTCGGTATATAGACATGATACTCTATTATATGAAAAAGAAAAAGTAAGTAAAGTGTATTACCGCTATTTACTCTCCGGCATTCCGAGTACAACCCTAAAAACGCCGATTGAAAGCAAGCAATTTACTATTATAATGATGGACGAACAGTTCAACTACCTCAGTGAGACAAAGGAGGACGATGACCATCTGATCTTTTCGCTGTTTACCATTCATCCATCAAAAATAGCCTTTAGCCTATGCCTACCGTAAACGCTCTAGGGAGCGCACTAGTGCCTCGTCAGCACCAATGCTACGAATGGCAAGGTAGTCGAGGATAAGATTAATCAACGGAAAAGAAAGAGCTATCTTAACACTCACATGCGCCTCTCCTAACTGTCCTTTCAATGTCCATACGAAAAAGGCAAATAATCCGTAAAAGCCAAGCATCAGGAGAGCGTTAAATACACAGATACGCATCTGCAGAATACGTTTACGAAACAAAAAGATCGTAACCAGCGCAGTCAGCGCAATAACAACCGTCAAAGCAAAAAGCCCCCAAGTGGGATAGACTAACTCCTGAGGAATCGTCGTCATAGAAGTAATGCCTGAGGCATCAAACGAGAACAAAGCATCGCCCGACTGAATCGTAGCAAGCGATAAAAACAAGGTAGCTGTTGTCAACACCACAATAATAAGCAAATAAACGGTCTGAATTCGTTGTAACATAGTACTTGATTTACTTTTAATAAACAATCGGCAATGTACAGCCGAAGGAGACCTTCTGTTGCGCATTGCCGATTGTTATGGATTCATTTTCTTAGAAATTATTCTTTTCCTTAGCCGGATTCTTATAATACACTTTACCCTCAACATATTCCTGAGCAGCAATCAATGTTGCCTTAGGCAACTTCTCATAGTAACGTGAGATTTCAATCTGTTCTCTGTTTTCGAAAACTTCCTCCAGATTATCATTATAGGAAGCAAACTCCTGGAGCTTCTTTTCCAGATCAGATTTCATTTCGACACTAATCTGATTTGCACGCTTGCCGATAATTGCTACCGTTTCATACACATTACCCGTGTCGTCTGATACTTTCATCATATCACGAGTCACTGTGTTGGTCGGAGCGTTAGATTTTCTGTAATCCATACTTTTTTTATTGATTAATTTCGTTAATATGCATCATTTATTCGTTTGCTGGCATAGTCGTGAAACTTTTGTACCTGCTTTACAAACTTACCTTCGGGATACTCGTTCATATAGTTGAAGTACTCGTCCACCACATCGCGGTAACGGCCTTGCAACTTTTCTACCACACTGACTAATGCCAACTCATACTTGGAACGGATTACGAAGAACATAAACTCCTCGCGATACTTGGAGTATGGATAATTCTTTAAAGCGTTCTGAGCCGTAATGATGCAGGAGAGGAAGTTATTTCCCATATATGTACCCAAATTATAATACAGCCGCGTAGCCATTAGCTCTTTATAAGCCAATTTCTCCTGCAGTTCGAACATAATCTTCTGAGCTTCGTCAGCCCGTTCGCTCTGCGGATAGTACTCCATGTAAAGTTGCAACTGACTGATGGCGTCGTACGTCTGAGCCTGGTCTAACCGTGGATCAGGAGAATCCAGATAGAGGCCATAACCTGAATAATAACGCGCCAACTCAGTATATTCGCCTTTCGGATAAGTCGTATAATAGGTATTAAAGTACTGCGAAGCCGTTGAGTAGTCCTTTTGCCCGTAATAGCTTTGTGCCAGCAGGTACAATGACTCCTCCGCATTTGCCGTTCCTTTAAAGATAGGAACCAGTTCGTCCAGAATCGTAGCAGACTTGGAGAACTGTTTGGCATTGAAATATTTCTTCGCATACGAATATTTCAATTCATAGTCCGTGCTCTTCAATATCTTATTATACTCGCCACACGAGGACAGCAAGAGGGTAATCATCATCAATAAAAACAGAATCTTTTTCATTCAACTGGCTTTTAGCGCGCAAAGTTAGTGCATACTGACTAATAAACGAAGCGCTAAACGTTAATAATTATAACTTATACAAATCACTGGCAGCAATAAGCTCCAATTTATTATCTTTCAACACCTCAGCGCACTTCTGCACATTGTCCGGACGGATAATTACATTGGCTGCGTCCCCTTGCGAGAAAGCATACATGTACTCAATAAAGATGCCGGCAGAGGTGATAATATCCATGGCCTTGGCCAACGCTCCGGGCTGATTGGGGCAATGGAGGCAGACAACATCAGCAACGCTGACGGCATATAATTTGCTCCGAAGCACCTCGATTGCACGTTCCGTATCCGATACGATCAGGCGCAGAATGCCAAAGTCAGAGTTTTCGGCTACTGTGAAGGCTGACATGTTGATGCCGGCTTCGCCTAATATCTTAGCCACTTCCGTAAAACGGCCTTTCTTGTTCTCCAAAAAGATAGATAACTGTTTAATTAACATAGCGCTTAATATATTTAAAGTTAAACTAATTTACGATTGTCTATTACGTGCTTGGCCTTGCCCATGCTACGTTCTATGCTGCGCGGCTCCACAATCTTTACGTCCGGCTGAATGCCAATGACACTCTGCATGCGGGCGGTTATTTTCTTTTTAAGGGCAATCATCTTATTCATCTCGTCCGAATAATATTCAGGGCGCACCTCTACCTGTATTTGGAACGTGTCGGTATTGCGTACACGGTCCACAACGATCAGATAATGCGGTTCGAATTCAGGAAGTTCCAGAATAACAGATTCTACCTGAGACGGGAAGACGTTTACACCACGTATGATCAGCATGTCGTCGCTACGTCCCAAAATACGATTCATGCGCACAGCCGTACGGCCGCAAGCGCAGCGCTCATAGTTGAGCGACGTCAAGTCCCGCGTACGATAACGAATCATCGGCATCCCCTCCTTCGTAATAGTCGTAAAGACCAGTTCGCCCGGCTGACCAGGTTCTACGGGCTGCAAGGTATTCGGGTCGATAATCTCCGGAAAGAAGTGATCTTCCCACAAGTGCGTACCACATTGACATTCGCATTCCGAGCCAACGCCCGGACCAATTATTTCCGTCAGACCGTAAATATCGTATGCCTTGATGCCCATCTTCTCCTCAATCTCCTTACGCATATTCTCCGTCCACGGCTCAGCGCCGAAGATGCCAATCTTTAATTTAAAGTCTTCGCGCGGAATGTCCGAATCTCGAATGGTCTCAGCCAAGTAGAGCGCATAAGAAGGAGTGCAAGCCAATGCCTTCGCTCCGAAGTCGTGCATCAATTGGATCTGCTTCTGCGTATTGCCACTGCTCATCGGGATAACCGTTCCACCCATATTCTCCACTCCGGCATGCATTCCCAGTCCACCGGTAAAGAGGCCGTATCCATAAGAAACCTGCACAGAATCCTGCTTCGTCAGCCCAACGGCCGTAAGACAACGTGCCACCGCCTCACTCCATATAGAGAGGTCTTTGCGGGTATAACCCACAACAATTGGTTTACCGGTCGTACCGGAAGAGGCGTGTAAACGGACAATCTCGGACATCGGCACCGCCATCAGCCCAAAAGGATAGTTGTCTCGCAAATCCTTCTTAATGGTAAAAGGAAGTTTCGTAATGTCATCTATCGACTGAATATCATTTGGCGTGATACCCATTTCCTGCATTTTATTACGGTAAAAGGGAGTATTATGGTAAGCATGCTCAACAACTCGTTTCAACCGGATACTTTGTAATTTCCGCATCTCATCGCGGTCCATACATTCAATTGTCTCGTTCCAAATCATGGTCTCGTTCTATTTCATTTTAGATTAATCCTGCTACAAAGTAACTACTTTTTTTATATCCTGCCCATTCTACCGGCAAATAAATGCCTTGAAATGCGATAATTCGTATCTTTGCCCCTTCAATTAGCCGGCAAACGAATGAAAAGGAACATTATAGCACTCTATTTAATAAAGCTCTCCAAGTGGTTTACGTTAGTAATGCCCATTATCGTGCTATTCTACGAAGACCACGGGCTGGGGCTACAGGATGTCTTTATCCTAAAAAGCGCCTATTCGGTTGCGGCGGTGGTGCTAGAGATCCCTTCCGGCTATCTGGCGGACGTCTGGGGGCGGCGCAACTGCCTGATATCTGGTTGCATTCTGTTCTTCTTTGGTTATCTGTGCTATTCGTTTACCTCTACCTTTCAAACATTTCTCGTGGCCGAAGTATTATTGGGTATAGGGCAAACATTGGTGAACGGGGCGGACTCGGCATTGCTTTACGACACCACGGCGCATTACCGCAAGGAGTCGCTCTACCTCCGCTACGAAGGGCGGATCACGATGATTGGCAATTTTGCCGAAGCGTTGGCGGGTATCTTTGGCGGATTGCTGGCTGCTTATTCCCTGCGTTACCCCTTTTACGCACAAGCTTGCATTGCTTTTACCGGCATACCGGCCGCCTTTGCCTTGCGGGAATGGAAGGTGAAGAGCAAGATACAAAGCCCTCTGTCCGAGATTATGAAGATCATCAAGTACTCGCTCATAACAAACCGAAAGCTCTGCTATAACATTATGTATTCGGGCGTCATTGGCGCCGGCACACTGACAATGGCCTGGTTTGTGCAACCGGTATTGATGCACCTCGACACGCCAACCTCTTGGTATGGGGTTATCTGGACAGTGCTCAACCTGACCGTAGGCATTGCGGCGCTCTACTCCGACCGCGTGGAGCGTTACTTCGGGATGGACAGGATGAATCTATTAATTCTGCTGGTCATTGTCGGCGGATACGTCTCACTGGCTTATAACCTGACCTATGCCGGGCTGGGCATCTTGCTTATATTCTACATCTTCCGCGGATTCGCAACGCCTATCCTAAAGGGATATATCAACCAGATGACCTTTACCGAAATGCGTGCCACGGTGCTTTCCATCCGCAACTTTGTAATCCGGCTCATGTTTGCCGCCATAGCCCCCTTTATCGGATGGCTCAACGACATGTATTCACTGCAGATGGCTTTGCTCGTCTCGGCAGGCATCATCCTATTGCCCGGCGCACTCTTCCTAGCTCTCCAGCATCGTCTACGCGCCAACCCCAAGCTCTAACCAAGCTTTTCCAGCCCACAAAATATTTTCAGGCAAGAAAGACATCCTGTATTCGTTCATGGCTCAAGATGCCATAGACT
>JAVVRI010000044.1:0-19195 GCA_036654795.1 Tannerellaceae bacterium | reverse complement strand
GCTTGCTTGAGGGATCCATTGCAGAGCCATGTCTGCGACGGCGAGTGCTTCTGTCCAACATCCGGCAGCGGCATAATCGAGTGACAGTTCCTCATAATTATGAGATTCACCCCGCATCCGGCTGTTTAAGGCTTCTCCCTCTCCCTCATCTCCGGAAAGTAATTGCTTTTCGAAGAGGCAGCCAAAGTTAAACGGATCTATCTTTATCGACTCCTCAATGAATGCAAGGGCTTCTTCCTTCCGGTTCAGCTGTCGTAAGATTGTTGCTTTCAGTTGGCGAGCGCGAAGGTTGTGCCAATTGCGGATGAGGGATTTATCTATTTCATAGAGCGCGTCCGTCCATGCTTCTTTTGCACAAGAGAGTTGAGCCAGCGAGTAATAACCAGCCTCTTGCCAAGCCCCGTTCCAGCAAGATTTATAGAAGGATTCATAGGCTTCGTCGTTTTTCCCTTGAAACTGGAGTGCCAGCCCTAAGTTATAGAGCGGTTCGCCATCGTATGGATTTGGATTACGGTTGATTAATGTTTGTATGGCTTGGCGCAGGTACGGTTCTGCTTGAGCAAATTGACCTTTACGAATGAGCCATAACCCCATTGCGTTATTATTTCGCACGTCGGATGGGTCACGTCGGAGTGCTTCCTTATAGTAATCAGTCGGATTATAGGTGGCATGACGGTATTGCTCCAGATGAAGACCGGTAAGATATAATTCCTCGGTCGTTGAGGTCTCTGCAGGCGAAAGGGCGGCTTTGGCCGGACTGGGTATCTCCTTACAGAGATCCGATTCCGCACTCCAAGCAAGTAGTTGTTTGCCGGTGGCGCGATAGACAATAACCTCTGCCTTTGCCGGATCAGCAACAGGAATCACCTCCATATATACATTTTCCGGTGAAAGCGTAACTGTTTGATCAAAGCAAACCGTGTCTTTTTGTTTTACAACTACGCGCAGATCCTTTTGCAGCGAGGTGGCAAAGAGCTTCAGTAGGGCACCTGCCCCGTGAGGTTCAATATTCATCAACAGATCAGCCGAGGCGTTTTTAACGACACCCAGTTCGCGATAAGGCATAAAGTATTGGGTAAACGTCTTTTCCTCATACGGTTGCAGCCAAGTGAAGTCGGGCTGATTGTCGGTATATACGCCTGTCATTAGCTCAATATACGGGCCGTCATGATCCGTCAGATTCCGGTCCCAAGCCTGCCCAAAGTCTCCATTTCCCCATGTCCATTGCTTTTTACCGGGTGAGACGTGATGGTTCGCTACGTGCAATACGCCTGCACGGGTGTCGTTCTCATAACCACCTACAAAGTCGTAGCGCGACTTAATAGCCATATAAGAGGTTGGCACCGGAATGTTCTTATACCGGGAGATATCTACACCGGCCGAATAATCTATCTTATAATAAGTACCTGTCGCAATGGGATAGGTGGACACATCGCGCTTGCCATGGTCGAACACCGCGTTTACGTCACCGGGGAAGACCGACTGGTAATGCTCATTGACTGCCACTGCCGGATTAGCCCACCAAAGAAAGGTCTGTGGCAGCGGTGTCGGGTTATACAATTTCCCTTGAATCTCCAGTACGGCACGACCGGGACGTAGCGTAAAGCCTGCCATCCCTTTCTGATGAAACATCCGTTCGCGCTCATTCACCCAAACGATAGCCGAGCCATCTTCGCAACGTTCGATGCGGAAGTCTACCGGCATATAGGTACTTGGGCGATGGTGTTGCGGCCAGTTAAACTCAATTCCTCCGGAAATCCAGGGACCTGTCAGACCTACCAACGCCGGTTTGATCACGTGATTGTAGTAGATAAAATGGCGTTCCTTTATCTTATCGTATGCCATCTGTACACGTCCGCCCAATTCCGGGAGGATCATGATCTTGATATATTCATTTTCCAGATAGATAGCGTGATAGAGTTTGTCTTTGCATGTGTCCTCAATCTTCTCAATCACCGGATAGGGATAGACCGCTCCGCTGCTGCCTTGATAGACGCGCTTCTCTAAAAACATCGGATTCTTTTCGGGTTTGCCAACACCGTAGGTAGGAAGAAGGATATCTTCTTCCCAAACATTTACCTGATTCATATTTATGTATGTATTATTTCGTTAGTTCTTTTTCTATTTCTTCCAGACTCTTTCCTTTTGTTTCAGGCAGTTGCGTTCGTATGAAAAAGAATCCGGCAAGGCAGATGCCACCATAGATCCAGAAGGTACCCGATGCCCCCAACCATTCATTCAGCAGCGGGAAGGTATAAGTGAGCAGGAAGCAGGCCAGCCAAAGGAAAAAGGTAGAGAGTGCCATCGCCGCTCCACGGATGCGGGTCGGAAATATTTCGGAAAGCACCACCCACACAACCGGTGCAAGCGACATGGCGTAGCAGGCAATAGCCAGCACCACCAGTAGCAACATCGGCAGCCCGCTGACGCCAAAGAAGTAGCAAGTGCCCATAGCCGCATAGATTAGTGCCAATCCGGCCGAGCCGACAAACATCAGTGCGCGGCGTCCCCACTTATCAACCGTATAAACAGCAACCAGTGTGAAGATCACATTCGTGACGCCTGTTATAACAATATTCATTAACACATCGGACACGGCATAGCCGGCGGCTGAGAATATCTCGTGCGCATAATTAAAGATCACATTAATACCGCACCATTGTTGGAAGACGGCTAGCACCACACCAATAATCAGCACCTTGCGGACACCGGGTTGAAGCAGGGCGCGCCAATCGCCTTTCGTTTCGTTTGAGGACACTGCCTTTATTTCCGCCAGTGCTTTTTCAGCATAAGCCGTCCCCCCGATGCGTGTGAAGATGCGATGTGCGCCTGTTTCCTTTCCATTTGTAGCCAGCCAACGCGGACTTTCCGGGATGATAAAAGAGAGTAAAAAGAAAACTCCTGCCGGAATTAGTTCCATCCAGAACATCCAGCGCCACGCTTCGTTGATGCTTTCGGCAGACAAGGCCTCACCTCCGCCGGTGTAACACTCTCCAATCTGCCAGTTAGCCAGTTGGGCGGACAGAATACCCAGTACAATCGTTAGCTGATTAAGCGAAACAAACTTGCCACGCACGGAGGCCGGAGAAACTTCAGCAATATAGATAGGAGAAATATTAGACGCAATACCAATGCCAAACCCGCCCACGATGCGATAGACGATAAACCAAGAGAAACTATCCACCGCCCCGGTGCCATAAGCCGACAGCACAAACAGGATAGAGGCAATGATCAGCATCTTTTTACGTCCATACTGATCGCTCCATTTACCCGCCAGAACAGCTCCGGAAAGGCAACCGATCAACGCACTACTCATTGCCCAACCGCGCAGGGCTGCCGAACCTTCCAAGCCAAAGAAGGGTTCGTAAAATATTTTAGCTCCACCAATCACCACCCAGTCATAGCCGAACAGGAGTCCGCCCATGGCCGAAACAAGGCTAATAAGTAGTAGATAACTCAAGTTTGTAGTTTTCATGATCCTTTGAATAAGTTTGATTGAACGTTGCAAAGTAAGTATAAATAGGCGGGTCAATAAATAGATTAAAAAAATAAAAGATGGATAATATGTTTATCTTTGTGCGTTCTAAAATTATAAACGAATGAAAAAGCGTAAAGATGGATTTAGCGGAGAAAGGGCCTTAGTGCTACCGGTCTCTGTCGTGCAAGAGATGGAAAGTGATCCCCTTTCTGCCCCCCTTCACATAACGGATATAGGCTATTACCCCAAGGCTGAGCATCATTTTCGTGAACGAGAGATTGCTATTCCCCAATATGTGTTCATCTATTGTATTGAGGGGGAAGGCTGGTTTAAACTGCATGATATCTCCTGTAAGGTAACTAAAAACCAATACTTCATACTGCCTGCCGGCGTACCTCATCAATATGGCTCGGACGAAAACCAACCATGGACAATCTACTGGATTCACTTCAAAGGAAAGTTGGCTCATCAATTTGCCGCCGGCTTGTCTCAACCTATGGATATCAATCCCAGCATCTATTCACGGATCAGCGGGCGCATCGACTTGTTTGAAGAAATATTCCACACACTGGAGATGGGCTATAGTCATGAAAACGTACTTTATGCCTGCTCTGTGTTTTATCACTTTCTGGGGACATTGCGCTATTTGCAGCAATATCGTAACGCCATTCGAAGCGAATCGGATGAAAACGATCTGGTCACCGCCGCCATTCATTTTATGAAGGAAAACATAGAGAAGAAACTAACCCTCGCCGAATTGGCGAAACACATCGGTTACTCTTCGTCTCATTTCTCTATTCTTTTCAGTCAGCGCACCGGCTATTCGCCGATTAGCTACTTCAATCAGCTGAAGATACAGCAGGCTTGCCATCTATTAGACTTTACGGATATGAAGATCAACCAAGTCTGTTTTAAAATAGGAATCGACGACAGTTATTACTTCTCGCGCCTATTCACAAAGATCATGGGCGTTTCGCCACGCGAATATAAGAAGGAGAAGAAGGGATAAACCTACAAGCAGTTAAAGCCAAGCATTACTCTTATTATGCGTTTGAGCCAGCTCGTAATCTATTTTGAGCAGGCTCAAAATAGATTACGAGCATGGTAAAAATCAATTACGAGCTGGCTCAAAAGTATAATAGTATATAGGAAGAAAGATAAAACGTCCGATCTTTTTCAGTAATATACTGCATGTTTGTGCGGCGTTTACTCCTTCGAAATATTTTGAGAAACACACAATGAAGAGATAACTTTACCGGCTTTGTGAAATAACTGCGCCGAGCGGGTGACAACCATTACCTATGACTTGCTGCCTGGCGCACCCCTTTTTGGCAGGCAAAAAAGAGAGCTAATGCGAGGAGTGCAAAGAGGGTGTAGGGCAGGAGGTGCTCGTAGGTGATGTCCCCTGTGAAAAACTCATTATCTTTTAGCTGCCTATCCGACATACCGCATACGGCAAAAGCGTTGTTGAAGAAATGTGCCATTACGGGTAGCCAGATGCTTTTGCTCCAATAGAGCAGATAACCGAAATAAGCCCCAAGCAGCAAACGCGGAAGGAAACCGAAAAATTGTAGATGGAACGTACTGAATAGAAAGGCTGTTACCCAGATAACCCAGTGATGGCTGGTCGTCCACCGCCCGATGATTCGTCCCAATGCACCTCGAAAAAGGAACTCCTCCGTAACGCCCGCAACCAGAGCGATGACAATCAGGTTGGCTACTAGCGTTAGTGCGTTGCCTCCTAGGAGGAGCTTTCCTGTTAACTGTTCAGCCAAAGCCTCTTGAGCCCTCATCCATGTTTCAATTGGAGCCAAAAAAGAGGGCAGCACAAGTTGTTTGTTTAGCAAACCCGTCAGGTTGATGGCGGGCGAGAGTAGCAACATGCTGGCAAGCGTTAGCAGCAGCGCCTTCATACTGGGGTATTTCGTTGTGTATAAATATTGCGAGGGGTGCTTGCTGCATGTCCAACCAATAGCTAAAGCGGGTAACAGAAAGGTGCCAACTGCAGAGATAAACTGCATCCAACGCATTGCGTCCGGATAGTCCATCATGTTGAGCGATGAGCCGTGCAGCAAGAAAAAGACACCCATGCCAATGAGTGAGGAAAAGACAGCACCAGCCAAGATAAAGATCAATAATACGATCAGTTGAAACAGTGCCGCGTGATCGGAGTAGATACCTTTTGTTTGCATAACCTATTTTGAGCATAAAAACTTCCGCCAAATCTTAGCGTATGGAAGTCTTACAAAGGAATGCAATAATTTTATAAATGCAATGACTTACACGAGGAAAAAGATATTTGTGTCGGATTTTTTGTATATGATGAACAAATTAGGTAAACAATTTGCGAGATTAAAAGAATAAGTCTAATTTTGCCCTCTAAAATTAAGGTAAGACTATTAATTAAATAAATCATTCAGAATGAACGTTTCGCTAAAAAACCTGGATGCCGTAAGCGGTATTGTGAAATTAGAAATAGTGAAGGCAGACTATGCTGATCTGGTAGAAAAAAGTTTGCGTGGCTTCCGTCAGAAAGCGAATGTACCGGGCTTTCGTAAAGGTATGGTGCCAATGGGCATGGTACAGAAAATGTATGGAAAACATGTGTTGGTTGAAGAAATCAATAAGTTAGTTTCTGAAAAACTATTCGGATACATTCGTGAAAATGAGTTGAATATATTGGGCGAACCGATGCCTAACGAAACCGAACAAAAACCGTTGGACTTTGATAAGGAGGAAGACTTTGAATTTTGCTTTGACGTGGCTTTTGCACCGGAAATCAATTTGGAGTTGAGCAAAAACGACAAACTGCCCTATTACAATGTGATTATTGATGAAGACATGGTGAGCAAGCAGGTAACGGCTTATCGTGAAAATTTTGGTAGCTACGATCAGGTAGAAGAAGCTGTTGAGAAAGATATGCTGAAGGGTACTGTGGCTGAACTTGAAAACGGTGCTCCCAAAGAGGGCGGTATCGTTGTTAAAGACGCAGTGTTGATGCCTATGGCTATAAAGGATGAGGCTGAAAAGGCTAAATTCATTGGTGCAAAGAAAAATTCGGTGGTTGTGTTCAATCCGAACAAGGCATACGAAGGCGCTGAAATTGAAATCTCTACTTTCCTAAAGGTGAATAAAGAAGACGTTGCTGGTATTACGGGCGACTTCAGCTTTGAAATCCAAGAAATCACTCGCCATGGCGAAGCTGAAATGAATCAGGAACTTTTCGACAAAGTGTTTGGCGAAGGCGTTGTTACCAGCGAAGAAGAGTTCAGAACAAAGATCAAAAACGCCCTTCTTGAGCAATTTGCTCCTCAGAGCGACTATAAATTCTTGATTGATGCTCGCGAAGTGTTGCTCCAGAAGGTAGGCGAACTGAAGTTTGCTGACAGTATGCTGAAACGTTGGTTGCTTGTTGCAAACGAGAAGACTACACCGGAAAAGGTGGAGAACGACTATCCGCAAATCATTAACGACCTGACATACCACTTGATTAAAGAAGAGTTGGTAAAGAAAAACGACATTAAGATCGACCATAACGATGTTGAAGCATTCGCAAAACGCGTTGCTCAATCTCAGTTTGCTCAATACGGTATGCTTTCTGTGCCTGAAAATGTGTTGATGAATTTTGCCAAGGATATGTTGAAGAATAAGGAAACTCAACAGAATATCGTAGACCGCGCTTTAGAAGAAAAGTTGGCCGGTTGGTTGAAAGAACAGGTAGAATTGGACACAAAAGAGCTTCCAGTAGACGAGTTTGCTAAACTTTTTGAATAAAAGATTTCGTCAAATAGCCGGCTAAGCCCTTGTTTCATAAACAAAAGGGATTTCTCTCTAAAAAAATATCTCTGCGGACTGCAAATAAATTGTTTCTTTCAGAAATTTATTTATAACTTTGTTTTTCCGTTGAGTAAGAGGGGAATCCCTTTTTATGTCTTTTCGGTATTATATATTTAAAGTTAGATATGGAAGAATTTAGAAAGTATGCTACGAAGCATTTGCGAATGAATGGTACAGCTCTGGATAGCTATATGAACATTACCAGTAATTACATTTCGCCTACAATTATTGAAGAACGTCAACTGAACGTAGCTCAGATGGATGTGTTCTCGCGTCTGATGATGGACCGTATTATCTTTTTAGGTACGGCAATCGATGATTATACAGCCAATGTGATTCAAGCCCAATTGTTATATCTTGATTCCAGCGATCCGGGAAAGGATATATCTATTTACATCAATTCTCCCGGTGGCTCCGTATACGCAGGATATGGTATTTACGATACGATGCAATTCATCGGTAGCGATGTTTCTACTATCTGTACCGGTATTGCCGCTTCTATGGCTTCCGTATTGTTGGTAGCCGGAAAAAAAGGTAAACGTTTTGCGCTAAAGCATTCGCGCGTCATGATTCATCAACCGCTAGGTGGTGCGCAAGGACAAGCTTCGGATATCGAAATTGCTGCTCGCGAGATTCAGAAAGTAAAGAAAGAATTATATACTATCATCTCCGACCATTCCGGCCGACCATTTGAAGATGTGGAGCGCGACAGTGACCGCGATTATTGGATGACAGCCGCTGAAGCGAAAGAATATGGTATGGTAGATGATATTTTAACCCGTAAATAAAAGTAAAAGATATGGCCAAAGCAGCTGATGTCTGTTCGTTTTGTGGAAGACCACGTCGTAGTGTCAATCTGATGGTTGACGGCTTGTCGGGCTCTATTTGCGATGACTGTGCGAGACGAGCGTTTGAAATAATAGATGCCGAAACCCCGAAAAGATCTGCCTCTTTTGGATTGGTGCAGAGCGAGCTACCCAAGCCGGAGGATATAAAGAGTTTTCTTGACCAATATGTAATCGGACAGACGGATGCCAAACGCTATCTTTCGGTGTCGGTTTATAATCATTACAAGCGATTGCTTCAGAAGGTGACTTCGGATGATGTGGAGATTGAAAAGTCGAATATCATTATGGTTGGTGCTACCGGTACAGGAAAGACACTGTTGGCTCGCACGATTGCAAAATTGCTGCATGTGCCGTTCTCGATTGTCGACGCAACCGTGTTGACCGAGGCCGGATATGTGGGTGAGGATATTGAAAGCATCCTGACTCGTCTGTTGCAGGCGGCTGATTATGATGTGGAGGCTGCTCAGAGAGGTATCGTTTTTATTGATGAAATTGATAAAATTGCCCGAAAAGGAGACAATCCATCCATCACCCGCGATGTAAGTGGCGAAGGTGTACAGCAGGGTTTGCTCAAATTGTTGGAAGGTTCGATCGTAAACGTGCCCCCTCAAGGTGGACGTAAGCATCCGGATCAGAAAATGATTGCAGTAGATACTAAAAACATTCTTTTTGTTTGTGGCGGTGCTTTTGATGGAATTGAGAAGAAGATTGCCCAACGCTTGAATACCCGTGTGGTTGGATATGCGGCAAATAAGGATACAGCTACGGTGGACAGGAATAACCTGTTGAAGTATATTACGCCGACCGACCTTAAGTCGTTTGGCTTGATACCCGAAATAATAGGCCGTCTGCCTATCTTGACCTATTTGAATCCGTTGGATAGAAGTACCCTGCGTAGCATTCTTACTGAACCGAAGAACTCGATTGTCAAGCAGTACGTAAAGCTGTTCGACATGGATGAGATAAAGCTGACGTTTGATGAGCAAGTCTATGAATTTATAGTAGACAAGGCGCTCGAATTTAAGTTAGGAGCCCGCGGCTTACGCTCAATAGTGGAAGCTGTAATGATGGATGCTATGTACACCATGCCATCGCAAGATAAAAAGGAACTTCATGTTACGTTGGAGTATGCGATAGAAAAATTTGAAAAATCGGACGTGAACCGTTTGCAGGTCGCCTAGCGTAACGGCTTAAATAAATAATACAAAGTATGGCAAAGAAGGATAGTTTGACTGAGGAGCTGAAGAAGCATTTTGGTTTTGATACCTTTAAAGGAAATCAGAAAGCAATCATCGAGAATGTATTGGCAGGAAATGATACTTTTGTGTTAATGCCTACCGGAGGAGGGAAGTCATTGTGTTATCAACTTCCCTCGGTAATGATGGAAGGTACAGCGATTGTTATCTCTCCCTTAATCGCCCTGATGAAGAATCAGGTAGATGCCATGCGCAATTTTAGCGAGGAAGAAGGTGTAGCCCATTTCATTAATTCCTCTCTCAACAAGGCTGCTATCGACCAGGTGAAAGAGGATATTATGGCTGGTCGTACCAAGTTGCTCTATGTTGCACCTGAGTCGTTGACGAAGGATGAAAATGTGGAGTTTCTGCGTCAGATCAAGATCTCATTTTATGCCGTAGACGAGGCTCATTGTATCTCGGAGTGGGGACACGATTTTCGCCCGGAATATCGCCGCATTCGTCCAATTATTAATGAGATAGGAAAGCGCCCGCTAATTGCCCTTACGGCAACAGCCACACCGAAAGTGCAACACGACATACAGAAGAACCTTGGGATGATAGACGCAACCGTATTCAAGTCCTCCTTCAATCGCCCCAATTTGTATTATGAAATTCGTCCCAAAGGAGCGAATGTCGACCGTGAGATTATTAAATATATTAAATCCAATGAAGGTAAATCAGGTATTATATATTGTCTGAGTCGTAAAAAAGTGGAAGAGTTTGCCGATATTTTAAAGGCAAACGGCATCAATGCGCTGGCCTACCATGCGGGAATGGATTCACAATTGCGCACCAGCAATCAGGACTCGTTTCTGATGGAAAAGGTGGATGTGATTGTGGCTACTATTGCCTTTGGTATGGGCATCGATAAACCGGACGTACGCTATGTAATACACTATGATATACCTAAAAGTCTGGAAGGATACTATCAGGAGACCGGACGTGCCGGACGGGATGGCGGAGAGGGGCAATGTATTGCCTTTTATGCCTATAAAGACTTGCAGAAACTGGAAAAGTTCATGCAGGGAAAACCCGTTGCCGAGCAGGAAATAGGCAAACAATTGTTGTTGGAAACAGCCGCCTATGCCGAAACCTCCGTTTGCCGCAGGAAAGTGCTGTTGCACTACTTTGGCGAAGAGTATCTGGAAGACAACTGCGGAAGTTGTGATAACTGTTTGAACCCGAAAAAGCAAGTGGAAGCTAAAGAGTTGCTAAGCGCAGTACTGGAAGTAGTTGGTGCGTTAAAAGAGAAATTTAAGACAGATTATATTGTGAATATGCTGGTTGGTGTTGAAACATCAGAAATACAGTCATATAAACACAATGAGCTGGAAGTATTTGCCTCAGGGCAGGATGAAGATGATAAGACATGGAACGCCGTGATCCGTCAGGCGCTGATTGCAGGCTATCTGACAAAGGATATCGAGAACTACGGTCTACTCAAAATATCGAAAAAAGGAAAAGATTTCCTTGACAAACCGGTGTCGTTCAGAATTACCGAGGACAATGAGTTTGATGACGAGGAGGAAGAGATACAAGTACGTGGCGGCGCCTCATGCGCTGTGGACCCTGTGCTCTATTCCATGATGAAGGATTTGCGCAAGAAGCTGTCCAAACGTATGGAAGTACCTCCTTTTGTTATCTTTCAAGACCCCTCTCTGGAAGCAATGGCTACGACCTATCCGGTTACGCTGGACGAGTTGCAGAACATTCCCGGTGTAGGTGCTGGCAAGGCCAAGCGATATGGACAGGAGTTTATTACCTTGATCAAAAAACATGTCGAGGAGAACGAGATCGAGCGTCCCGAAGATTTGCGCGTACGTACTGTGGCAAACAAATCAAAACTGAAAGTCTGGATCGTGCAGAGCATTGACCGTAAGGTGGCGCTGGATGATATTGCTATGACGAAAGGACTCGAATTTTCCGAGCTGTTGGATGAAATAGAAGCCATTGTGTATTCAGGAACACGTATCAATATCGACTATTTCCTGAACGATGTGATGGACGAAGATCATATTGAGGATATATACGAATACTTCAAAGATTCCGAAACCGATGGTCTGGAAGATGCAATTGATGAATTGGGTTCAGAATATACTGAAGACGAAATTCGTTTGGTGCGCATCAAATTCTTATCGGAAATGGCAAATTAATTGTTGTTGTAAATTGCGTGCAAAAAGCCCGTAATCAGAATGGAAATAGCTCACGAGTGAAAATAAATAGCTCACGAGTGAAAAAATATAGCTCACGAGCCATATTTTTTCACTCGTGAGCTATTTTTGTATTTTCAAGTGGTAGCTTTAGTTTGGAATAGAGAATAACACATATAAACAATAAAAGAATGAAGAAACAACTATGGATATCTTTGTTAGCTTTGGTGGGTGTGCCAGTGCTAACAGTAAGTGCGGAGGAGGCGCGATTGCTACGTTTCCCGACGACGAATGGGAGTGAGATTGTATTCTCTTACGCCGGAGATTTATACAAAGTACCGATTGTTGGGGGCGAGGCTAGCCGCCTGACAAGCCATGTGGGTTACGAAATGTTTCCACGCTTTTCGCCGGATGGCCAAACGGTGGCTTTTACCGGACAATACGATGGGAATACAGAGGTGTTTACCATTCCTTCTGCTGGCGGAGAGCCTCTGCGCGTAACCTATACCGCAACAAATAAACGCGATGACCTGGGCGACCGTATGGGGCCAAACAATATCGTAATGACCTGGACGCCGGACGGCAGCCGCATTGTCTATCGTAACCGCATTGGTGACGGCTTTTCGGGAAAACTATACACAGTTGGGCAGGAGGGAGGCCTTTCCGAAGTAATCCCGCTGCCCGAAGGGGGCTTCTGCAGCTACTCGCCCGATGGTAAGCAGTTGGCATATAACCGCGTGATGCGCGAATTTCGTACTTGGAAGTATTACAAAGGGGGGATGGCGGATGATATTTGGATATACAACCCCGAAAAGAAATCGGTAGTAAACATCACGGATAATGTGGCGCAAGACATCATGCCCATGTGGATTGGAAACGAGATTTTCTATCTCTCCGATCGCGACCGTACCATGAACCTCTTCTCCTATAACACAGAGACGAAGCAGACGACCAAAGTGACGAACTTTACCGAATACGACGTGAAGTTTCCTAGTAGTAACGGACGTCTTATTGTGTTTGAAAATGGTGGTTACATCTATAAACTCGACCCTGCTTCCCGTAAGCCGGAGAAGGTGAATATTACCTTGACATCGGACAATATCTATGCCCGTAGTGAACAGAAGAAGGGTGCGGACTATATCGCTTCCGCCAGCCTTTCGCCCGGTGGCGAGCGTCTGGTGGTGACTGCCCGCGGAGAGGTGTTTAACCTTCCGGTCGAGAAGGGTGTGACAAAGAACATCACTCGTAGCCCCGGTGCGCACGACCGAGATGCCGTATGGGCTCCTGATGGAAAGAGCATTGCATACATCTCCGACGCCACAGGCGAAACCGAGCTTTATCTGCAGGAGGTAAATGGAGGCGAGCCGACACAACTGACGAAGAATAACGACACCTACATCCGCTCCTTGGGATGGAGTCCGGACAGCCGGAAGATTGCTTATACCGATCGTAAGAATCGCCTGAATCTGCTGGACGTGGCAAGTCGTCAAGTTATGCTGCTTATGCGGGATTCGATGGATGCTCCGCGTGACGTAGCTTTCTCGCCCGACAACAATTGGCTGACCTATAGCCGCAGAGGAAAGAACGACTTCGACGTGGTCTATGTCTATAATATTGTCCAGAAGAAGGAATATGCCGTGACCGACCGTTGGTATTCTTCTGCCAATCCGGTCTTTAGCCAGGATGGCAAATACTTGATCTTTAATTCGGCACGCGACTTTAACCCCACCTACGGCTCTACGGAGTGGAACCATGTTTACAACAACATGGAGGGTGTCTATCTGGCTCTGCTTGCTGCCGACACTCCTTCTCCGTTTCTTGCTACCGATGCCAAAGTGAAGTTGGCTCAGAAGGAAGAGGTGAAAAAGGACGACGCAATCAAAAAGGATGGCAAGTCTGCCCCCTCCTCCTCTTCATTGGTGTCAACCATGAAAATAGATGTGGAAGGCATAACCGACCGCATCATCCAGCTACCTATTGCTCCGGACAACTATTTCAACTTTTATTCGGACGGTGAGAAGGTCTATTACTATGGGCGTGGAGCCACGCGCGTATTCAATCTTGAGAAACAGAAGGAAGAAACGGTTGCCGACGAGGCTATTATGTCCGTCGAGGCTGGTAGCAAGAAGGCACTTTTCTTTAAGCAAAACCAGTTGTACGTATGCGACATTCCATTCGGCAAGGCTGATCTAAGCGAAGCTGTCGCTCTGGCTGATATGAAGATTACCGTAGATTATCCGAAGGAGTGGGCACAGATCTTTGACGAAGGATGGCGTGCGTATCGCGACGGCTTCTACGTGGAAAATATGCACGGAGTGGACTGGAAGGCAATCAAGGCAAAATATGCCGTATTGCTGCCTTACGTCAAGAACCGTCTCGATTTGAACTATGTGATTGGTGAGATGATTGGTGAACTGAATTGTGGTCATTCATACATAAACCCGGGTGAGCTGGATCGTCCTGAACGGATAAAGACAGGTTTGTTGGGCGCTGAGGTGAGTCGAGACAAGAGTGGCTTCTTCCGCCTGGAAAAGATATTGCCCGGTGCTTCTTGGAGTAAAGAACTTCGCTCCCCCTTGACCGAACCCGGTGTGGAGGTGAAGGCAGGCGAATATATTGTGGCTATTGATGGTATACCAACCAGTAGCGTGAAGGATCTGTATGCCTTACTGACTGGGAAAGCCGGTGTGCTGACCGAGTTGTCTGTTAACAGCAAACCTGAACTTCCCGGAGCCCGCAACTTGGTGATTCGCCCGTTGGAAGAGGAATATTCGCTTTATCATTATAACTGGATACAAGACAATATTCGCAAGGTGAGCGAAGCGACTAATGGTAAGGTGGGTTATATTTATATTCCAGACATGGGGCCGGAGGGATTGAACGAGTTCTCCCGCTACTTCTATCCGCAACTGGATAAGGAGGGCTTGATTATAGACGACCGTGCGAATGGAGGCGGTAATGTGTCGCCGATGATCCTTGAACGCCTCTCTCGCGAGCCTTACCGCATCACGATGAGTCGGGGCAGTTCCCGTATCGGTACGGTGCCCGACGCTGTGCAGGTAGGTCCGAAGGTTTGCCTAATCAACAAATACTCTGCTTCTGATGGCGACCTCTTTCCGTGGGGTTTTCGTGCCCTTGGATTGGGTAAGCTGATTGGTACACGTACCTGGGGTGGTATTGTCGGGATTAGTGGTTCGCTACCTTTTATGGATGGCACGGACATCCGCGTCCCCTTCTTCACCAGCTACGACCCCAAGACCGGTCAGTGGATTATTGAAAATCACGGCGTAGATCCTGATATCCTCATCGACAACGATCCCATTCGCGAATGGAATGGCGACGACCAGCAACTCAACCGTGCTATTGAAGAGGTAATGAACAGCCTAAAGGACAGAAAGCCTCTTCCTCCCGTTCCCGCTCCGCGCGATTTTAGCAAATAAACTTTTCTTTTCTTATTCAATGCAGGCATACAGAGAACAAACTTCTGTGTGCCTGCTTTTTGGTTATTTGCTTCCGGATTTCCCGTAATCCCTCTTTCAAGTAATATGCTTTCGATAGAGGCTCGTTCATAGCCAAAGCATTATCAAGGCGTGTTTTGTATTCACCGTCATTGCTTTTGGGTGGCTAGTATGCTTGGAGAATCGAGACTTAAGCTGATCAGTATCGTGTTTAAAGGTTGGGAACTGGTGGCAACGGAGGAAATAGAGTAAGGAACATATATGTAGTTCGTGGAAAAACCTTATCTTTGTGCCTTATATAGAGGCTAATTTGCCCCGTATTTGGACTATTAAATAAATCAACGATATGATTCTATTTTTCAAATCTTCAACAAAGACCGTGCTGGCGGTAGAGACGGCACAAGCTTTCTCTCCTGAAGATGTTCAGAAACTGGTTTGGTTGTTCAGTGAAGCAACGCCTGTACAATCGGAAACATTGGAGGGCTGGTTTGTTGGTCCCCGTCGGGAAATGATCACCCCATGGAGTACTAACGCAGTGGAAATCACCCAAAATATGGGCATCCCTGGTATTTCGCGTATAGAAGAGTATTTCCCGGTGTCGTCAGCCGAGGCCGATCACGACCCGATGCTGCAACGCATCTATATGGGGCTCGATCAGGGCATCTTCAAGATCAGCAAACAACCGGAGCCTATTGTCCACATTGAGGATGTTGCTGCTTACAACAAGCAGGAAGGACTGGCGCTGAGCGATGAAGAAGTGGCTTACCTGAACGAAGTTAGCGAGAAGCTGAGCCGCAAGCTGACCGACAGCGAGGTGTATGGCTTTGCGCAGGTTAACTCCGAGCACTGCCGCCATAAGATATTCGGCGGCACCTTTATCATTGATGGCGTAGAAAAGGAAAGTTCCCTTTTCAACCTTATTAAGAAGACATCGGCCGAGAACCCAAACAAGCTGGTTTCTGCCTATAAAGATAACGTAGCCTTTAACGAAGGGCCGACGGTGGAACAGTTTGCACCGCTGTCAGGCGACAAGCCCGACTACTTTGCCGTAAAAGACATCAAGACCGTTATTTCGCTGAAAGCAGAAACACATAACTTCCCCACAACAGTAGAGCCGTTCAACGGCGCAGCTACGGGAACGGGTGGTGAGATACGCGACCGCCTAGGTGGTGGCAAGGCTTCCCTCCCGATTGCCGGAACGGCCGTCTACATGACCTCCTATCCCCGTACCGAAGGTGCGCGCGAATGGGAAAAGGTGCTCGATCCTCGTCCTTGGTTATACCAAACGCCGGAGCAGATCCTGATCAAGGCTTCGAATGGTGCCTCCACTTTTGGAAATCATTTTGGACAACCGCTTATATGCGGCTCAGTATTGACGTTTGAACATGCGGAGAATAATAAAGAATACGGTTACGACAAAGTAATCATGCTGGCCGGTGGCGTCGGCTTTGCCAATAGGCGCGATGCGTTGAAAGGCAATCCGGAACCGGGCGAGAAGGTGGTTGTAATCGGTGGTGATAACTATCGTATTGGTATGGGCGGAGGCGCAGTGTCGTCCGTCAACACCGGACAGTATACCAGTGGCATCGAACTGAACGCCGTGCAGCGTGCCAATCCGGAGATGCAGAAGCGCGCAGCGAATGTAATCCGTGCCATTGCCGAGTCGGACGAGAATCCGATTGTCTCTATCCACGACCACGGGGCAGGTGGACACCTGAACTGCCTTTCCGAACTGGTGGAAGCTACCGGTGGACATATTGACATGAGCCAGCTACCTGTAGGCGACCGTACGCTTTCTGCCAAAGAAATTGTAGGAAATGAAAGTCAGGAGCGCATGGGGCTGCTGATGAAAGAAGAAGATGTTGCCCGCATCCGCCGCATCGCTGAGCGCGAACGTGCCCCGATGTATGTGGTAGGCGAAACAACCAACGATATGAAGTTCGTATTCGAACAAGCAGACGGCGTGAAACCCATCGACATCAAACTGGAATATATGTTCGGCAAGCCGCCGAGAACAGTGATGACGGATCACACGGTGAGCACCACCTACCAGCCGATCGTTTACAAAGAATCCGAACTGCATCATTACCTTGAGAACGTGTTGCAACTCGAAGCCGTAGCCTGCAAGGACTGGTTGACCAATAAGGTAGACCGCTCAGTCAGCGGAAAGGTTGCCCGCCAGCAATGCCAAGGTGAACTGCAATTGCCGCTAAGCGACTTGGGTGCTGTTGCGCTCGATTATCGTGGGAAAGCGGGTATCGCAACCTCAATCGGCCATGCGCCGCAGGTAGCTATGATTGATCCGGCTGCCGGATCCGTGATGGCAATTGCCGAATCATTGACTAATATCGTTTTCGCTCCGCTGACCGACCACTTGGAAGGTGTGTCGCTGAGTGCCAACTGGATGTGGCCGTGTCGTAACGAAGGAGAAGACGCCCGCCTTTATACCGCTGTAGAAGCCGCTTCCGAATTTGCTTGTGGTTTGGGCATCAACATCCCGACCGGAAAAGACTCTCTTTCCATGACGCAAAAGTATGGTGACGAGAAGGTGATCTCTCCGGGAACCGTGATCATCTCTGCCGGTGCTGAGGTAAGCGACATCAAGAAGATCGTATCCCCCGTATTGGTAAACGAAAAGAATACCTACCTTTATTATATAGACTTCTCTTTCGACAAGCTGAAGTTGGGCGGCTCTGCCTTTGCGCAGGCACTCAATAAGTTGGGCGAAGAGGTGCCAACCGTACAGGACGTAGAGTACTTCCGCTTTGCTTTCAATGCCATACAAGAGGCGATTGATAAGGGGCTGATCCTTGCCGGACACGACATTTCGGCTGGGGGTATGATTACCTCACTGCTCGAAATGTGCTTCGCAAACGTAGAAGGAGGTCTGGAAGTCAATCTGGATAAGATTGCCGAGGATGACATTGTGAAGATTCTCTTTGCAGAGAATCCCGGTATTCTGGTACAGGTAAAGGATAAGAAAACAGTTGAAAAGCTGCTTGAAGAGTCGGGTGTTGGCTTTGCCATTATAGCCCGTCCAACCAACGAACGCCACGTACTAGTTACGAAGGAAGGAGTGCAATACCACTTCGGCATCGACTATATGCGCGACGTATGGTACGAATCTTCTTACAAGCTGGATACGAAGCAGAGTGGTAGCGTATGCGCCGGCAACCGTTTCGAAAACTATAAGATGCAGCCGCTGGAATATAAGTTTCATAAGGACTTTACCGGCAAGCTTTCAACCTATGGACTCTCGGCTGAACGTCGCGAACCGACGGGCATCCGTGCCGCCGTTATCCGTGAAAAGGGTACACAGTGCGAACGCGAGACAGCTTACGCCCTCTACCTAGCCGGCTTCGACGTGAAGGACGTACACATGACCGACTTGGCTAGCGGACGCGAGACGTTGGAAGATGTGAACTTCATCGTCTTCTGCGGTGGTTTCTCTAACTCAGACGTATTGGGTTCCGCCAAAGGTTGGGCTGGAGGTTTCCTCTATAACGAGAAGGCCAAGAAAGCGATAGACAACTACTATGCCCGCCCCGACACCCTCAGTATGGGAATCTGCAACGGTTGTCAATTGATGGCTGAATTGGAACTGCTCTATCCGGAGCACGCGAAGAAGCATAAGATGTTGCACAATGACTCTCATAAGTTCGAATCGAACTTCGTTACGCTAGAGATACCGAAGAACAACTCCGTCATGTTCGGCTCATTGAGCGGATCAAAGATCGGTGCTTGGGTAGCTCACGGTGAAGGCAAGTTTTCCTTCCCTTATGAAGAAAAGGAATATAACGTCATTGCAAAATACAACTACGAAGGCTATCCTGCCAATCCCAACGGTTCGCCTTGGTCGGTAGCGGGTGTCTGTTCGAAGGATGGCCGTCATCTGGCCATGATGCCTCATCCCGAACGCGCCATCTTCCCTTGGCAATGCGGTTTCTATCCGGCCGATCGCAAGAACAACGACCAGATTACCCCTTGGATGGAAGGCTTCGTTAACGCTCGCAAATGGGTGGAAGCACATAAATAAACCTTGACTATGTATTTCTTTTCATATATAAAGCCCCGTCCACAATCTTGTGTGCGGGGCTTTATGTTTAGTGTGACGTGCATGGCAATAAACTGACTCAAGTTTCGGAAGTAACCTGAAGTGCTATGCGTATTACCTCAAGGCGCATCA
>JAVVRI010000043.1:0-19237 GCA_036654795.1 Tannerellaceae bacterium | reverse complement strand
TGAAGGCTATGAGGGAGCTCGCTCAAACTGCATAAAAATTACTTCCGAAACTTGAAGATCTTATATTCCAGAGCCCGAATAGTGAAGATGAAATGTGGATGCCTGAATCATACTATTTCTTCCCAATTAGTAAAAATGAAATAGAAAAGAATCCAAATCTTGAACAAAACAAAGATTGGGGTGGAACGTTTGACCCTGCTTTATAATCCATAGTAACACAAAAAAAAGACGGATTCTGGCATCATAAAACCAGAATCCGTTTTTTATTTCCCTTTTGTACATTTCCTGACTTCGTCATTACGCCACCCTAAATGCCAAGGCAGTCAAACGTATTTATCTCACATCATACCTCACAAAGAAGAAGAAACTTGCTGCAAACAGTACGACAATCGTCAGGAGCATGGCAATTAGATAGCCACTGATGAACTGAATGCGCTGTCCGAAGGAGGCAATCTGCTCCTGATACTGCGGAATTTGATCTACGGCGACTGGTTTTTTGCTGGTTGAAAAGTCTTCATACGGATTGTACCAATGGGGGCTGTCGGCATCCTTGGCATCGACATCTTTGAACCATTGGAGAAATTGTTCCTGAAAGAGGTGCATGTCGTTCCAGTTCTTTTGAAAGCGCAGGTAGCCGCCGCCGAGGAAGGCTTCGTTCATGTAGTCGAACTGGGCGATGGGCGAGAGCAGTGTGAAGTTGCGCGTTTGCTCGAACTGGTGGAACTGTTGCAGGTAATAGGCGTCATTGTATTTCTTCTCGTTCTGCATCAGGTTTGTATGGTATCGGGCACGCAGTTCGTGGCGAGGATAGAATGGATCTCGCCCATTGGAGGACTGACTTCCTTCCGGGGCATTTTTGCTTATATCACTTTCGGCCTCTCCGCGCTTTTGGTTCACCTCTTCGGAGGAGGGGATGGCGAAGAGCTTCTTCGCCCAGAAGACGGAGGTGTTGGGCACGATGACGGCGGCAAACAGCCAGAAGCAGAGGGAGATCAGCAGGCTGACGTTGGAGTAGCGGGTCACGACGGACGAGAACAGACCGAACACGGCGATGGTGGTGATAAAGAGGAGGCTTATCACAATAAAGCCGGCAGTCTCCATCATAAAGGTAGCATCCAGTTGTATGCCTCCCGCAATCGTCAGAATCAGCAGACTGAGGATAATTCCTATCAACTCCATCATCCCGATGATGGTAACGATACTCAGCAACTTACTGCACAAGAACGTCCGACGGGGCACGGCATTGGAAAAGACCAGTGCCAACGTACGTTCCTCTTTCTCGCCGGAGATAGCATCGAAGGCAAACAGCAGGGTGATGAAACTTAGAAACATGGTAACGATAAACGACCAGCTCAGACTCTCGCTCCGGCTGAGCAATGGGTTGTTGCTGTCGTGGCGCACTGAATAGTCGAACACATTGTAAGCACTATAACTAATGCGGTTGGGCAGGTAGTTCTCTTTACAATCGGCAATGAGGCTGTTGTTGCGGGGGGAAGTAACAAAGCTGTTCCGTACCGTTGCTATTTTGGACAGGTTCTCAGCATTCAGGTTCACTTCTTCCTGCTGGCTCTTACTGTATTTCACATAATTGTCCTGCATATCCTTGAAGGAAGAGACGAACGAGACGCTCCCTAAAGAAAATACCAGCACCACAATCACAAAGGATACCTGAAAACGCAGGCTATACAGATAACTCTGTAGTTCACGTATATATAAAGTTGTAAACATAGCTCTTCTTATTATTATCTCACATCATACTTCATAAACGACACAATAGTCCCAATCAGCAGAACGACTATCAGCCCCAGCAATACAGACAAACGTCCGAGGGCTTCCTGCACGGCTCCTGCCAGCGTGACCGGCTGAGTCACATAACGGGGTAGGTGGCTGGTGTCCAGATACGGGAATTCACTGTTGAATCTGGAGGATTTCTTCTCCGCCACTTCATTCCATACTGCGCCTTCTTCATCCGTAAGGAACTCATCCAGCGGCTGAGCGGTAAAATAGGTCGTAGATTCGAACAGCTTTTTATCTTTAAAGAACGTAATCACAGCCTCCCGATAGTTTCGAACGCTTTCCATATAAGTAAGAAAAGCATCGACATCGGTATGACATAAAGCATCCGTTGTCTGGCCGAACAATTCGGAAGGCGACAGCCAGGCAATAGCTTGTTGCAGATGCTGTTGATGCATCAGTCCATCCAAGTAGTTGCGCTGCAAAGCCCATTTCTTATCGGCATTGCTTAGCATGACAGGAGTTTCCCATATTTGTAACTTTTGGTGGTAAATCGGTGTTCTCTGGGCGCCCCCGGCGAGTTCCAGATAGCCATCCACACCCATTGTGCAGTTCCAATAGCCAATACCATCCATTCTTAACTCCTGGAGGATACGCTTCTGAGCTTCTGTCTTCTGCTTGCCAAGTTCTTTATCATAATCATACATGGCAGCTTGCACATTGTCGTAGAGAGGTGTTTTGGACAGGCTTTGCGACAGGTAAGTGGCTATGTTGGGCATCAGGAAGAGGAACCAGATCCAGCATAGCAGGCTGATAATGATGGCGGACGACGAATGAGTCACCCGGCTCGAAATAAACATTCCCAAGAGAAGGAATATCAGCATATAAATCACAGAAGTAAAGAGAAGTAGCAACACCCCTCCCCAGTCGGAAGCTGAGAATGCTATTTCCGGATTCACCACGATGATGAGGCAGGCTAGCAGGTAGCAGAACAACAGGATAGGAAGCAGCGTAAGCAGCAGTCCCAAGAGTTTACCCATCAGAAAGGAGATACGGCTCACCTGCCCGGTGAAGGTAAGCTTCATTGTGCCATCCTCTCGTTCGCGCGTGATGGCATCGTACGAAAAGACGAGTGCCAGCAGCGAGATCAGGATGGCAATCACCTTCGCAAAGTCGATGGAGAAGAAAGCATTCAGCAATGGATTGTCTCGCGTGTTGGCATGTCCGTCGGGGAATAGTGGGTATTCGCCGAAAGCTATTTCCACCTTATTCCCTACATTGTTCAGAATGCCGGTACTGAAGATACTCAGCGGCTGAGGCTCTTTCACCACCGTAGGGCGGACGCCCGACCAGACGCGCTTCTCTTTCAAGGACGCATCTGCCTTGTCTTGTTCTATCTTATAGACGCGCACTTGGTTCAAATATCCGTCTACACTGACCACCATCGTAAAGGGAATAACCAGCAGACAGAGCATAAATCCTATAATAAACCTGACTGATAGTAGATTCAGCAGGAAATCTTTTTTAGCAATTAACCAAATCATATTGTTTGTGTATTACTTGTTTGTATTCTTAACCGAGGACGGCTTCCTGCATATAATCCAGATAGATGCGTTCCAAGTCGTCTTGCAGGAACTCTTCGCGGGTACGAAGCATGACGAGGCGGCCTTCCTTCATAATGCCTACACGGTCTGCCACTGCTTTGGCGCGGAAAAGGTCGTGGGTACACATCAGGATGCTTTTTCCTGCATTGCGGAGGTTAATCAATATCTGCATCAATTCGGAGGCACTCTTGGGGTCGAGCCCGGTAGTGGGTTCGTCCATCAAGATATTGTCGGCATCTTTAATGATGGCAATGGCAAGTCCTACTTTCTGGCGCATCCCTTTAGAGAAGGTTTTGAGCTTACGTTCGAAGGCCTCTTCCTGCAGACCTACGCGACGCATCACGTTGTAATAGTCGGCTTTAGACAGATTCGTCTTTCCTCCCAGACGGGCAAAGAAGTCGAGATTCTGACGGGCGGTGAAGTTACCATACAGCATGACATTCTCGGAGACGAAAGCTATATGATTTTTGGTAGCCAGAGGATTTTCCATTACGTCGATACCATCTATCAGGGCATGACCTGAAGTGGGTTCGAGGAAGTTGAGGAAGAGATTGATTGTCGTCGTCTTGCCTGCTCCGTTTGCACCGAGAAAGAAGAATATTTCGCCCGGCTTGATTTCAAGATTCAGACTGTCGAGGGCAAGGTTGCCGTCTTCGTAACGTTTCGTTAGGTTTATTGCTTGTAACATATTGCTTGTTTTTTATAGTTGTTATTCATTCTGTTTTGTTGTCTCCTTGTAGTTTCACGTTGTTTCGTATAGGTGAAACTTTAGTTTCATCGTGGTGAAACTAAAGTTTCAACGGCATGAAACAAAAGTTTCGTCAGCATGAAACTAAAGTTTCATCGTAATGAAACTAAGTGAACGAATCATCGTTTGCTTAGCTTTATCCCGAACCATACAATGCCGCCAATAAAGCCGATAAGCAGCAAGATCAGTGCCAATGTCCCCCAGATGGAAGTGGCGGCATTCACTTGGATACGGATTGTTTTGTCTTCGGTATCCACCTTGCGGTTGTCCGCCATGGCTTCTGTTTTTATCTTTACTTCCTGAGCGCCTACTCCTCCGTCTGCAGGAGGGATGATGGTGATTCGGATGGTTGCTTCCTTCTCCGGTTCCAAGCTACTGATTACGTCTGGAACGATCGTAGTTTCCCAGCCCAACGGCTTTTCGGTTGTCAGTTTGACATTATCCAAGCGACGGGTTCCGCCGTTGCGTACCTTTACATCCATACTTACCTCTTTGCCGGTTGTTGTTTCGTGATACAGATTGTTGGCACGTACCTCAATCTTTCCTTTTCCACGGGGAATGATTTCGAGGTTCTCGCTGCCGGCTTTCTCGCCATTAGAAGCAGTTACGGTCTGTACCTGAAACTTAATCGGTTGGTCGATCACCACTTGTTGGTCGTCCCGGTCAGGTAAATAAACCTGTAAAGATAGTTTTTTTACATTTACGCCCTGTGCAAATTTAATCTGGGTTACTTTACTTTCGCCATCCAGAAAGTCGTAAGTGATTTGGCGGGGCAGGTCGGTCACTTCCAGACGATATACATCATCGGAGGTGGAGAAGCGTTCAAGCGTCAGGTCGTAAGAGGCTTTGCTACTAAGGTCTGCTTCCTGACTGAACTGCATCGAGCTGATGTCTATTACGTTCACACTGGCATCTTTCTTGAGATAGATATTTTTCTCATCCTTCCGGTTGTTGTAATTCAGCGAGACGGTCAGATTTTCGGCATCCTTCAGAAGCTCGAAATCTGCTGTAGACTGCTTGCCCAGCTCAATAGCAGGCACACGGTATTCATAGGGGGAGCTGATGATGGTTTTCGTCTCGTTGTCCACGAGCGATACATAGATATTGTATATCTTTCCGGAACGCATTTCGGGGGTGAAGACATCGAAATGTTCTTTAAATTGGCTCAAGTACTCTTCATTGCCTTCGAGTGCACTTTTCAGGGTGATCTTTACTTTGCGCTCGCCGCGCTCATCTTGATATTTCACAGCACGTTCTACAGTGATGTAGCTTTGTTGGGAAATGAGTTTAAGGATCAGCTTTTGGTAATCAACCTCCTTGCTAAGCAGTTCGTTGCGTGAACGGTTGAAGTCGTTGGCGGAGATCGCTTTTTCATTGTAGAGCTTGGTGTCGTTCTGAAACTTCTGACGCGCCACTTCGTAGTCGGCACGGGTCTTTTTCAGGTCGAGCAGCAAAGAAGCCTCGGTATCGCTTTGGGCATAGACGCTTATTGCCCATGCAAAGGCTGCCAGTAGGAGGGAGATTGTTCTAATCGTTTGCTTAATCATTGTCTGTATCTGTTTTTAAGTTATTTATTACTTGTGAGGTCAACTTCTTTTATGAAGCTATGTTGGTTTTCGAAGTCGTACATTGTCTTGCGGTTCAGGTCGGCTACGGACAGGCGATAGGTGATATAGCTGTCGATGTAGGCAAGCTGTACCTGCGAGAGCCGTTCTTGTTCGATAGACAATTCCTGACTTGTCATATCTCCATTCTCAAAACGCATTTGGCTGATGCGGTAACTTTGAAGGGCTACTTCCTGATTTCTACGGTTGAGGCGATAGCGCTTCTCGGCTTCATACACACTGCGTACGATTTCGCGAATCTCACGTTCGATGGTGCGACGGGTATTATCCAAGTCAAGTTCTCGCTGCTTCATACGTACCTGCTCACGGCGTACTTGGTTTTTAGCGCGTCCCCAGTCGTAGATAGGATAGGATACCGTGAGGGCGATGCCGCGGTTGGAGGGGCGGTCCATCATATTGTTAAAAGAGGAACCAACCAAGGCACCTACTGTTCCTGTGCTGTTGGTGCTCAGTCCCGTGAAGTCGTAATAGGCTGAAATATTCCCCTTAAACTCGCGTTCGCGTTTGGCACGCTTCACTTCGATGGCTTGCAACTCAATATCCAGATTGTCTTCCTGTATCTCCATCCTATTACGCATGGCTTCATCAATAGCCTGTTGCATATCAACGAGGAAGGCTTCAAACTCCATATCGGCTTTCAAGTCGACTTCTTCTTTCAGATTCAGACCAATCAACAGCTTGAACTGATCTTTGGCAGCAGCCAGCTTACCTTCGCTTTCCATAACACGCGCCTCATCTTGGGCAACCGTAATCTCAGCAATCAGTATTTCGCCTTCCGGCAGATTGCCTGTTTCCTGCTTTAGTTTGGTGATGCGGTAGGCTTCACGCGAATTAGCCAGCCGGTCTTGGTTGATTTTGTGTTCGTAAGCCAGCTTATATACGTTATAGAAACTCTCGGTTACGTTATAGACGATGTTCATTTGGATACGGGTGAAGTAGCAGGTGCTCTTTTTATAATCCAGCTCGGCTACGCGCATGTTCTCTTTTAGCTTATTGGCGGTGAAGATCGGTTGGTTGAAGGTGAGTGCAAAACGGCTGTAGACCTGGTTGCGTTCCAGCTTTTCGTTATCCAGTTCGGAGAGCGTAGTCCGGTAGTTCTCCCAATACATTCGCGAGGAAAGTGCCAGATTACCCCCTGTTGGCAATACATAGGTGAAATTTAAGTTACCTCCCACCTGTAGCGAACCGGTCGAATTGTACACCGGCAGCCCGTCTGCTTGTTGAATCTCCTTCATCCCTTCATCCCACGAAGGAGCAAATAAGCCAAAATCCAGCAGGGGTTTAAACTGTGCTTTTCTGAATAGATACGCATAGCGGGTGGCATCCATATCTTCTTTATAGTACTTTACGGTATAGCTTTCGCCAAGAGCAATGTGGATAGCTTCATCGTAAGTGATGAGGTGAACCTTTGTCGTGTCTTGTGCCCCGGCGCACAGCGTACACAGGGAGGCGGACAGCGAAAAGAACAAAGACCTTAAATTCAACATATCATTCATTTTTATCAGTTGCGGGTAATGTGTTACCCATATCCCGGTTTAGTATTTGTTTATGCCCTATATAAGGCAAATGCCGTGCCAAAATTGTAATGGTATGATAGATAGTAATGTATGAGATTGCTTCGTGCTTGCTGCCTGAGTAATGAGTAATATGGTTACACATATTGAGTAAATAATTACCCACTATACCCTAAAGAGATAGGCGGTATGCTCACCACCCCCGTCGTCCTCACTTCATACGTGATACGACACACCTGGGTAACCGAAGCCCTGCGACAGCATGTGCCTGTCGCGCTTATCAGCCTAGGGCATACCTCCGAAAAGTGTCCTGATAAGGAAAAGAAATGTATACAAGCATAGTTTACAGGTAATTGTTTGCTTATCCGTGATAGAATTAGTTTCTTTGTACCAACTCAAAAACAAAGTAATATGGCACTAGAAATTAAATGTATCCCTGTTTTGCAAGGGAAAGAGGCAGAAGAATTTATAGCAAAAGCCGATGCCGCATTCCATAACAGACCGCAAACCAAACCAGATAAGAATCGATTTGACTCACTAAACAGAATCCTGAGAAAAGCAAAGATGAAATGAAACCAAACAATTTCCTGGAGAATAATTGTATGTTCTCCTTACTCGAACCCGAACTATTGCAACGATGTAAACCTTTCAACTGTGGAAATGACGACTTGGACGATTTCTTTCTGAATCAATCGGTACTTTATTCATCCCAATTGCTTGGTAAAACCTATTGTTTTCGTTTGGATAACGACCAATCAACTATAGCCTGTATCTTTACCGTAGCCAACGACAGTATAAAAGTAAATTTCCTACCAAACAGCCGTAGAAAAAAGGTTATTCAGGATATACCTTATGCGAAACAACGCCGCAGTTATCCGGCCGTACTAATCGGTCGGCTGGGGGTAAGCAAAGAACTGCAGGGCAACCATCTTGGCGAAGAACTTATAGACTTCATCAAAGATTGGTTTGCCAGCTATGAGAACAAGACCGGATGTCGTTTTATTGTAGTAGATGCCTACAATGAACCGCATATTTTACGCTTCTACGAAAAGAACGGCTTCCACCCCCTATTCTCCACAGAACAACAGGAATGCGAGTACTTGACTCTATCTGAAGAAACACACCTTCACACCCGGTTAATGATATTTGACCTAATTAATATAGTATAAAATACGCAATCTCGTCCTGTCAATTCACTCCGGCAGAAACAAACTAATACACACAAACCGTATCGTGAAAGAACGTACATCCGGATATCCCCCTCACCCGGGTGAGATACCTGTCTCTGTAGGGGGTGACACAGCCCTCAAAAAAAGGACACACCCTCTGATTATAAGAAAGGCTTTAGAACTGTTCAATGAAATATCAACGAACTGTGCTAAAATAGTGTACTAATTCCTTATCTTTACTGCATAAAAGAACAGATATATGTCTTTATTCAGTAAATCACGACCAACGCAACCCCAGCCTAACCTGGAGCAACTGCTTTCGGAATTCAATCATTCCCTTACGCTTGTTGTGGACAAACCTTTACTTATCAACTACTTTATTGCGAAAGTGAAACAGATTGGCATCGTAGAATCTGTTTATGTATTCCTGCTTGACGGGAACACCGGAAAATACAAACTACAAAATGATGCGGAAAAACGACCGTTCGTTTTTACCAGCAAAGACCGGCTGATAAGCTGGCTTTCTGTCAATGAGAAACCGTTGCTTCTCTCCCGCAACCACGACATTGTAAGTTTTTTCTCCAATCAGGAACAGGAAATACTAAGCGGATTGGATACGGAACTGATTTATCCGCTTAAAATAATGAACCATATCAGCGGAATGATTTTCTTGGGAAAGAAGATAAACAGAGAGAGATATACTGAGCAGGAAATGAATTTGCTTTCGCTCTTAGTCAGTCAGGCCACGTTTGCTATTGAACATGCTTCGCTCTATGAGATACAAACCGAACGTTTAAAAAGAATGTATCGTACCGACCGCCTTGCCACATTAGGTGAATTGGCAGCCGGCGCAGCGCATGAGATACGCAATCCACTCACGGCTATTCGTAGTACCATTCAATACTTGAGTAAAGACTTTGCCGGCGATTCGCTGAAATCGGAGATGATGGGCGAATTGATTACAGAGGTAGAACGTATTAACAAGATTGTGCAAGGACTGCTTTCGTTTGCCCGGCCTTCGGAGCTGAACGTATCGAATGTCAATATAGAACAGCTCATCAATCAGTCGCTCTTGCTGATTAATAATACACTGCGAAAGCAAAACATAGAAGTGGAATTTGAATACTTTGCTGAAAATACGACTATCCAGGCGGATGCGGAACAACTGAAGCAAGTATTTCTCAATATCATACTGAATGGAGTGGAAGCGATGAGTAAGAATGAATCCGATTGTTCGCGTACATTAATAATAAGTATAGAGAAGGGAGCGCTTATTAATCCACATACCCGCTATCTGCTTATCACCTTCGAAGATTCTGGAAAAGGAATTGAGGAGAAGGATATTGAGAAAGTGTTTAATCCCTTTTTTACTACCAAAGAAGAGGGTACGGGGTTGGGTTTGGCAATCTGCTACGGTATTATCAGTCGCCATGAAGGAGAAATAGGTGTGAAAAGTACACCGGGTAAAGGCACAAGTTTTAATGTTAAACTACCGCAACGCATATGAAAGCAAAAATAGTAATAGCAGACGACGAGGCTCGTATCCGTAAGGTTATTGCCCGTGTTCTGACAGATGAAGGATATGAAGTAATGCCTGTGGAAAATGGTCGGGAAGCCGTAAATGCGCTCCTTTCCTTCCAGCCTGATGTAATTCTACTGGATCAACAGATGCCTGTACTTACAGGAGTGGAGGCGCTGGAAGAGATTAAACGGATTATGCCGAATCAGACCGTTATCTTCGTCACCGCCTTTGGCTCTGTCTCCCTGGCTGTGGATGCCGTAAAGAAAGGGGCTTACGACTTTGTAGAAAAGCCTTTCGACAATGACAAACTGCTCCTTACCGTAAGCCGTGCCGTGGAGCACAGCCGTATGAAAGGAGAAATATCTACCCTCAAACGCTCGTTAGTTGAAAAGAAAAGCCAAGTGATTGGCGAGAACTCGGGACTCAAACAGGTGATGAGCCAAGTGCGCCGGGTAGCCGAAACCAATGCTACCGTACTGATACATGGAGAAAGCGGTACGGGGAAAGAACTTATTGCCAGTGCCGTGCATACCAACAGTAACCGTTCGAATGGGCCTTTCATCGCGATCAATTGTGGTGCAATCCCCCTGTCGCTGATGGAAAGCGAACTTTTCGGGTATGAACGCGGTGCCTTCACAGATGCCAAGGAGACTAAAACCGGAACTTTTGAACAGGCAAGTGGCGGAACTCTCTTCCTGGATGAAATAGGCGAATTGCCGATTGACGCCCAGGTGAAACTGCTTCGCGTTCTGGAAGACAGGAAAATCAACCGTATAGGAGGCAAGAAGCCTATTCCGGTAGATGTGCGTATCGTAGCAGCCACCAACCGCAATCTGGAGGAAGAGGTGAAAGCCGGTAAGTTTCGTCTTGATCTCCTTTATCGTCTGAATGTTTTTACCATTACCTTGCCTCCGTTGCGCGAGCGGGCTGAAGACATCCCCTTGCTGACAAATTTCTTTATTCGTAAATACAATCAGGCTTTGAATCTGGACGTCCAGGCTATTAGCCCTGAAGCAATGGCTTTGCTCTCTTCCTGCGAATGGCCTGGTAATGTGCGTGATCTGGAGAATGCTATTCAGAGTGCAATGATTCTCTGTACCGGTGGAATTATACATAGGGAGTCTCTGCCCGACCGTGTGAAAGGATATGACCGGTCTGAAACTTTGACCGGTACAAAAAATGAAGGCGGCAGCATCCGTGAAATGAATGCACAAATGGAGAAAGAACTCATCCTTGAAGCACTTAAGAAATATAATTACAACCGTACCCTGACAGCCAATGCGCTTAACATTAGCCGTAAAACACTCTTTAATAAGATGAAACGGAATGGTTTGGATAGCCAGTAAAGACAAAAACCATTTACTTTTTTCTCTTTACTGATAGGGTATTAACTGTTATGCACGTCTATCTTATCAGAGAACAGGAGATATAGAAACCTTTATCATTTAAAACACAGAAATAGACAAAGATGAAATCACGCTTCCTTTTTACAATAAGTTTCATTTGTAGCCTTTCCCTTCTCCAAGGAAAAGCAACAAATGGTCATTGGATAACCTTTCAGTCGCTACTTCAAGAGATGACCAATCGGGATGTATTAGCACAATATCCAACGATCAGTTATAAAGCCCTACAGGCAAGTAGTTACAACAGAGAATCTGTATCCCCCAGCCAACCCGGCTGGTTTGCCGATTCAGACGGAGTAAGCTGCCTTCGGACCGAGACCATAAATGGACAAAAAGAATGGGTCATGATGGAAGATTTTGGTCCCGGATGTATTGCAAAGATATGGGCGGTTTGCTTCTATTACAGCATGAATGACACAATAGGCGGGAACATCAGTATCTACCTTGATGGGGCTAAAGAGCCAGTGATTCGAACAAACCTATTTTATACAGGGTTGACCGATAAGGCGATGATACGCGAACAAGAAGGTCCGGCTCGCTCATATCCTTTGGATCGTAGCTACCAGGCTGAAGTGAACCTATCCATTCCCGCACTAGGCTATACTTGGCTAGTCATAGAATAACATAATTCCATTAAATAGATGAAACATACAATTCTACTATCCTGCTGCCTGCTTGCCCTCTCAGGGCAGGCTCAGGAGAAGGTAACCAACGCCTTCGACGACCTGCAACGACAGGGCACGGTAAACGAACAAACATCCGAGATGCGCATCACGGCTCCACAAGCGGCTGTAGCTAAACTGCTACAGGAAAATCCTATCGCCGGCTACTTCTGTTTTACGGAAGATAGGATGCACGACATCCGCCTGTCCGAAACGATTCCCTTGCGATGGACGGAACGCTCCGTCGCTTCGCGCACCCAATTAAAAGGAGACTGCGCTCCGGGGGAATTTTATACTTGGCAGATCGGTGTGTTTGCTCCTTACAAGGATCTCGACTTGCTCTCCGTATCTTTCTCAGACTTGAAGAATGAAAAAGGTGATCAGATCAAAGCCTCTGCGCTCCGCTGCTTCAACTTGAGCGGGACGGATACCAATGGTAGCCCCTTCGAAAAGGAGATAAATGTACCGAAAGGAACGGTACAAGCCTTATGGATTGGGACGGATGTTCCCGTCACAGCCCAAGGGGTCTATAAAGGATCTGTAATCGTTCGGGCTGCCAACGCTAGGCCAATCGTTATTGCCTATGAACTTGCCGTGAAAGGGACCCCTATCAAGAATCAGGGCGATAACGAGGGATGGCGCAAAACTCGCCTTCGCTGGTTGGACGCCACCATTGGTAATGCCACGGAACCTACCGCTCCTTATACACCCATCCGGATGCAGAAACAGTCCGTTAGTTGGCTGGGAGGCACGATGGAGCTGGCACGCACCGGTCTGCCCCGCCTCATCGCTACCCGCTACGACCTAAGCAATCAACTGGATGACACAACAAGCAACGCAATCTTAACGAACGAAATGCGTTTTATTATTGAAACCACAGCCGGAGAAGAGACGTTGAAACCCGGAGCAATCCGGACGATCGACCTAACCCACGCCACTGCTGCTTGGAAGGTGATTCAAAAAAGCCGTAACTTTGAAGTATGCTGCTCAGGACAACTTGGGTTCGACGGCTTGGCAGAGTACAAGATACAGGTAAAGTCGCTTAGCGGCGTACAGGTAAAAGACATCCGCCTCGAAGTGCCTTACACAGCTTATGCGGCCAAGTACCTGATGGGACTGGGGCATAAGGGTGGCTTCCGTCCTGACTCAGCCATACACTGGCAGTGGGACGTCAACAAGCATCAAGATAAAATATGGATGGGAAATGTAAATGCAGGGCTCAACTTCTGCTTCAAAGACGATCAATATAAACGTCCGCTAGTCAATATTTACTATGCACTAGGGAAGTTGAACCTTCCTGCCTCTTGGGGCAATCAAAACAAAGGAGGCATCCACATCCTTCCCCAAAAAGAAGGCGAAGTGTTGCTACAAGCCTATAGTGGCGAACGCTCCATGAAAAAAGGAGAAACACTAAACTACAATTTCAGTATGCTAGTTACTCCCGTCAAACCTCTCAACTTGAAAGGACAGGCCACGGAGCGCTTCTATCATTCGAACAGCGACCTGAGTGCCGACTATATCCCGGCGGCATTGAAAGCAGGGGCTACAATGATTAATGTGCATCACAAGAAAGACATCTACCCCTTCATCAATTATCCATATCACGATGCTTCCGTGGCCGACTTAAAGCAGTTTATTACCCAAGCACATAGCAAGGATCTGGACGTAAGACTATACTACACCACACGCGAACTCACCGTCAAGATCCCCGAACTATGGGCACTCCGCAGCCTCGGCAGCGAAGTCATCCATGATGGTCCGGGCAAGGATGCACGAACATTAATCCACCGGAACGGACCGAACGACTGGCTGAACAAGAACCTCGCCACCCACTTCATCCCCGCTTGGTATAATGCCTTTCAAGAAGGAAAGTATGCCGGCGATATGGATCTGTCCGTTATCACCACACCCGATTCACGCTGGAACAATTACTACCTCGCCGGATTGGATTGGATGATTCGAAACTTAGGAGTTGATGGGGTGTACATAGACGACAGTGCGTTAGACCATCAAACCCTGCAACGGGCTCGCCGCATTATGGATGCAGACGGTAAACGCCGCCTCATCGACATCCATTCGTGGAACCACATGAACAAGTGGGCTGGCTATGCCAACTCCCTTCATCTTTACCTCGAACTATTGCCGTACGTAGATCGTACGTGGATGGGCGAAGGCTTTGCTGCTAGCAACACAGCTGATTTCTGGTTGGTGGAAATGTCCGGCATTCCCTTTGGTCTGATGAGCGAGACGCTGGATGCCCGAAACACGTTCCGCGGAATGGTCTACGGGATGCTTCCTCGCCTCCCCTGGAGTGGAAATCCGATTCCTCTTTGGAACGTATGGGATCAGTTTGGTATGAAAAGCGCTGTAATGCGGGGCTATTGGGACGAACGCTGCCCCGTAAAAACCAACAACGCCAACCTGCCAGCCACCGTCTACCTCAATGGAGACAAGGCACTTGTTGTGATAGCGAACTGGACGGATACGCCACAGTCTGCCCAAATCACACTCGATGAAAAGCTACTCGGCTTCACCCCCACCACGTTCACGCTTCCTGAGATCAGGAACACCCAATGGGAAGGAAGCCTCTCCAACTTCAAGCATTGCGAAGTAATGGGGCGTAGCGGACTGATTGTGCTGATAGAAAAGTAACAAACAAGAAGGAAAACAGTAGTAGATTATCTTATTTTGTGCTTCATCATTTTATGCTCCATGCATATCTCAGTCAATTTTTCAATTGACTGAGATGCCTGCTGCTTTGATAAGCCAACCTCAGTAGCCACCTTAATAATATCGGTAAGCATAGGTTCACCCTTACCATTTATGGTCGTGGTGTGGTAGCCATTGAAGCCACTACTTGGCAAAAGGTCATAAGCGGGAGAAAGCTTCCATACCCCATCCACCCATTGGAAAGAAAAGTTTTTAGCATGGTCGTCTCGATTGGAAATAAGAATATTAAACACCATCAAGCGATACATTTCAACCACCTGCTCCATGTTTTTAGTAAGATTAAGTGTCAGCTTCAGTAGCAAAGAGTAATCAAGACTTGGAATCCGATAATTGGCGTGTAGCAATCCGGCAGCACTTATGGTATGAATCTTATCTTTGGATGTTCTGTCGAATCGTACAACTCCGAAATAGCGACCATCAAACAAACGAGTGTCTGGCATTCGTATTTCACACGCTTTGGCAAGTATAGAATAGTTGTATTCTATTTCTCCTACATTAACAGGGTCACTCGTAGCCTTAAATTTAACCAACCACTCTCTACCGTCTATTTTAGCAAACACCTTTGGACGTGCTCCACCAGACGAACCACCATATTTATAAAGTAAGTCTACCGCACCTGTACTTTCTTTACTTTCTAGTATCTTTTCGGCCTCTTTTGCCAAACGATCAAAGTCAAGAAAGCCATCATCAGTGGCAATACTTTTATCCGGTCTATATTCCAACGCACCACGTCCTGTAGAGCCGATAAGCGACAGTCGCTCTAAAACATTCAGTTTGTATGGATCTATTCCTTTCTCTTGCAAATAGCGATCAAGCAAAAGATTGCCCCAACCGTCAGGCAAACTATCATCGAACACGCCGAAGTTTCCGCTAAACGGATCTCGTTTAGCCATTAGTAGTCCCGGTTTCAGAGGTAGATAGAATGGAGATATTGAGAAGCCGCTCTGCAACCAATCTGTGTCATATTCAAAGCCACATAAGCCTTCGGCAGTGAGAGCCATTCGCCCAACACGCCTATCAAACATAAAAACTTCTATGATGGATATATTACTCATTCCGGTTGCCTCTCTTTCTTGGTTTCGATTGCTCCGCCTTTATTATATCATCAATGCTCTGATAGGTTTTCCCGCTAAAAAAAGTTTCAAATTCATCGGTCATATTTAATGCAAAAGCAAGCATCACCAACGAACGCAATGCGATCTCTCCCGACGACTCAAACCGCCTATAAGAAGCCAAAGAAACCCCTGCCTTTGCAGAAAGCATCTTTTGAGTCCAGTCTTTTTCCAACCTCCTTTGCTTGACACGTTCGGCAATACCCAACATCAAAGAGTCTGGCGTTTTACTTATAAGTGATAATATATTGTCGTTTATCTTACCTTCCATCTGTTTATTGCTAAAATATGAGCGCTTACAAAGCTAATCAAAGTTTCGTAATTATCAAATCAATAAGGAAATATAAATGAATACAGTATTTCATCATGCGTTTAAATAGTATGGATAGGTTGTTTACCACAGAAACGAGTTCAAACAACGATTATTTCATATCCCGACTTAAAACAGCGAATAAGTAAGTGTTGCATTGTAATTACCATTCCACATAAAGTTATCTTTCTTTTCAGCCGAAGCATCCCCAAGGATTCTGTTATAGTGAAAATCCAGCGAAGCATTCATCGAAAGGCGTAGCTGAGGAGAGAAATAATAGTAGAACTCCACAAAGGCGGAAGTATTATTATTCAGATACGATATATTATTCAAAGAAGAGTTTCGAAGAACCAACTTATCCCAGCCAAACGACTCCATTATACCAAAATTCAAGTTTGTACGTGATGTTGGATAGAAGCCCCACGCATATTTTCCACTTAAGCCGGTCGAATAGTCGTCCATGCGCATATCATTATCCTTATCCTTATCTATTAGCCTCCCGTATTGCCCATAGAGCTGAACGAAGGCAGAATGTTGCCAATATAAATTTACAGGTTTCTCGTACGTCAATAACACATCCGCCAGCAGAGTAGGCATTGTTCGTTTAGAAATAGCGTCTTTTGCTTTCTGCCTTTCATAATGAACTCCCGGAGTCAATCCGCCGCTAATCTCAGTGCCCGAACCTCTCTTAAACAAAGCTCCATACATCCAATAGTCGTACAGAGTCGTAAAATAAGGAGCGCCAGCCGTAGCCAGCAAATTATTCTTTACCAGAAAAGAGTCCACCGTTGTTATCTCATCAATCATGCGCAAGCGCGAGTCAAAGAAACGTTTATTCTTAACCGTCGATATGACCTGGGAAAAAGTATATACCTCGTCGTTGGATAATCGTCGGTTCAACACACCTCTTTTTGCCAGGTTTTCCAATATATAGATAGCTTGCCGGGCATCTTCCACCTGTTCAATACGCCCCTTACCTACACGCAAGGGAATGGATGCCACAACCGCTGTACGATCTGTTTTATCCACGCTTTTATTCTCTCCAAAAGCGAACTCGGCAGATCCTCCGGTTTCAAAAAACAGTCGATTGGAGGTATAGAAACGACTACTATTACTATAAGAGGCAGTAACTGAGTAGGAACTATTTTTTATATCCGTCTGCTTATCATTATTATAATGACCTCCTATCTGTAAATCGGCCTGCTGCCTCCCCAAAAACGAACGTGTATTCTTATAGCGTTTGAAAGCACTCTGAAAATCGCCATTAATACTAAACTTATCATTTCCCGATGATGACTCATCGTTAAACTCTCCATTCGACTTTAACGAAAAGTCCAATTCATGCCTCACAATATCAGGCAGTTTATAGGTACTCAAATCAAAATCCTTATACTCCTGAGCAGTGCCCACTCCACAATAACTTAACAGTAAAGCAAAAGCAATAAGCATTCCATTCGACTTCATCTTATATCGTATTAATAGATTATCATTGACATGCAAAAATAGGTATTTATTTATTGCTTAACACCATCAACCCATTCCTAATATTTTAAAGAAATAATTGGTGAGGCTATCAAGCGTACTCATAAGATGATTCAAGGCAATGGGGGTAAGTGCTAAACTGGAGATTGGCAATTTGGGTAAGGTTACTTTACTAAAATGAAGACGCAAAAGTAAACATATCGGGGGAAAGCTGGGTGGCAATGCTCCGAAATGCAATTGGGTGGATTTGCTCCGAAACAGAGCCGGAGTAGTTTATAGTTTACTTATTTTACTTTTGGTATTTAGTCCCATTGTTTCATTTTCTTACAAATCTGTACACATTGCTCTTCATCCGTCCCTTCGCTTCTACATCTATCGACACAGTAGTTTACCCCGGGACCCCCTCCTGCTGCCACTCCAAGCAACTCTTCATCCGATAAAAGTCTTTTTTTCTTTGGAAGTCCTTTTTCTTTTCCTCTGTTTTCTTCTTTTGTTTTCATAATATGACTGTTTTAAATGATTCAACCTGTTGCTCCGTTAGTAAGACGGTGGTTTACCACGCTATCACAGACACAAATATACGACATACCTATGGATATTCTTTTATCATATCAGAAAAATGTTTGTATCAAATGACGAAAGATGGTTCTTTCGCGGAGTTGGTGAAGAGGCCGATGAGTTGAGGAGATTCTATCACCCCTTTTCACAAGCCACATTTTGCCGTAATTGGCAACAAACTCTATTGTAAGAAATGACAGATTGATACAGACATCGCTTTTTGGACATTGTTAATGTCTATTCGAGTACCCACAATCCTTTTGACATTTATCCATATTATTCCCTTTGTCCATACATGTTCTCACACAGTGTTCAATTCTTATCTCTTCGGGGGTCGCGTCGTGCGGCAGATTCCCAGGGATCCTCTTTCCTGCTGCCACTTCAAGCAACTCTTCATCCGATAAAAGTTCTTTTTCTTTTCCCATGTTTTCTTCTTTTGTTTTCATAATGTAATTGTTTTAAATGATTCAACCTGCTGCTCCGTATATAAGACGGTGGTTTACCACGTTATCTCAGACACAAATATACAACATACCTATGGATATTCTTTTATCATATCAAAAAAATGTTTGTATCAAATGACGAAAGATGGTTCTTTCGCGGAGTTGGTGAAGAGGCCGATGAGTTGAGGAGATTCTATCACCCCTTTTCACAAGCCACATTTTGCCGTAATTGGCAACAAACTCTATTGTAAGAAATGACAGATTGATACAGACATCGCTTTTTGGACATTGTTAATGTCTATTCGAGTACCCACAATCCTTTTGACATTTATCCATATTATTCCCTTTGTCCATACATGTTCTCACACAGTGTTCAATTCTTATCTCTTCGGGGGTCGCGTCGTGCGGCAGATTCCCAGGGATCCTCTTTCCTGCTGCCACTTCAAGCAACTCTTCATCCGATAAAAGTTCTTTTTCTTTTCCCATGTTTTCTTCTTTTGTTTTCATAATGTAATTGTTTTAAATGATTCAACCTGCTGCTCCGTATATAAGACGGTGGTTTACCACGTTATCTCAGACACAAATATACAACATACCTATGGATATTCTTTTATCATATCA
>JAVVRI010000042.1:0-19323 GCA_036654795.1 Tannerellaceae bacterium | reverse complement strand
ACTTTTTTCTTTGCTGCCTTGACTGACCTCGAAGCATAGATGCTGTGAAGTGCAAGCATGTATGCTTTGCTGTGCAAACATATATGCTTCGAGGTTGAAATAGCTCGGCAGCTTTGTGAAAATAGCTCGGCAGCTTTGTGAAAATAGCCCGGCAGCTTTCAACAAATAGCTCGGCAGCGAAAAAAAATAGCTGCCGAGCCGATTTTTTGATTAGTAAACCAGCCCCTACATCCAACCACGGGCAACCGCAGCAAAGTTGAGTTTTAAGCTTGAAAACGAGTCTGATGTGCGTTTATTCACCCTTATCAGGAGGAATTATCTAAAGAATAAAGGGCGCCCACCATTGCGGAGGGCGCCCTTTACCAATTAAAGACATCGTTGTTTTACAATCAAAGTGTGATAGGAGTACCGTTATAAAAGTCCAGAATCTTGGTGCGGAAGATGAAGTTGTACTTCGCCTGCGTTTGCTCCGAGAGGCTTTGGGCATACTTCGTCTTGGCTTCACTGAACTCATACACGGTGCTTTTGCCGGCACTGTAACGGTCTTCGGCATAGCTGAAAGCTTCTTTGCTGGCAATGACCGACTTGCCGGAAGAGGTGTATTTCTCTTGGGCTGCCGTGGCGTTATAGTAAGCTTGCTGTATCTCTTTGTAGAGGGTTTTCTTGCTGTTTTCCATCATTAGCTCACGGTTGATGATGTTGATACGTGCGCTGCGCACGCTGTTGCGCACTTGAAAGCGATTGAAAAGCGGAACGCTGAGGCTGAAACCAATCGTTTTGCGTCCATTATTCTTTAACTGATCGCTAAAGGGGACGTTCTCACGCAACGTTTCGCCGCTTGAATAGTGGTAGTAACCGTTGCTATAACTAGCTCCGAAGTTCAGCTTCGGATAATAGTCCGCTTGCGCTACTTTGAGCATCTTCTTCTGACTGGCTAGGAGGTATTCCTGCTCTTTAATCTGGGGTTTGAAGGCAACGGCATGGTTGAAGATGTTGTCCGGAGGCAGAATGCTGCCCATGTATTCCTCTACCGCATCGCCTATTTCGGGTACGGAGATGTCCATTCCTTCGCCGCTGCGTTCTAGTTCGAGGCTTTGTGCCAGGTCAAGAATAGCGAGGTTTACGTTGTTGCGGGCTTCGGTCAGGGTTACTTCGTCCTTGGCGAGCTGCGCCTTGATGTCGTAAAGTTGGGAGAGGGGCACTTTGCCGGCATTCACAAGGGCATCGGTCTTGGTTACCTGTTCGCTGCTAAGGGCTACTTGCAGTTCGGCAATTGTCAACATCTCCTTATTGTAAAGCACTTGCACGAAGTAGGAGGCTACATTGATGGAAAGATCTTCCTTCGCTTTATTGAGTGTTTCGACAGAGGCTTGCAAGTCCAATTTGCGGGCGGCAATGTCGTTTGGTATCTTTAAACCATCAAAAAGAGGCATGCTTAGTTGGATGCCGAGTGTGGAGTTGGCTGAATTTTGGTCTACAATTGTACCATCTTTCGAGGGTGAACGACCGAAGTCGAAGTTCTGACCTACGTTGGCATTCAGATTAGGCAGCCAGCTGTGTTTGCTGGTATGCAGTTCCACCTTGCGGCTTTCTTGATCTTGCGCACGTTGCTTGAGCTCGATGTTATGGTCGATGGCGTACTGGATGCACTCCTCAAGCGTCCAGCGTTTTACCGACTGCTGTGCCCCGGTGTATTGGAGGCATAGCAGGAGAGCGGCTATACAGATTGTTATCTTTTTCATACGGTTACTTTATTTCTTATTTGGGTCGATGGCTGATCCGCGAATCTTGTCCTTTGTGGTTAGCCCTTCGGTAATCTCAATCTTGATCCCGTCGGAGAGGCCTACCTTTACTTGCTTACGCTCGAAGAGCTGTTCGGGTTGCTCCTGCTTTACGAGCTGCACGAAGGTAGAGTCTCCGCTAAACTCGACGGTACTTTCGGGTACGGTCAGTACGTTGTCGGCATGCTTCAAGACGATCTCTGCATTGGCGCTATATCCGGCACGGATAAAGGCATCGGCAGGGATGCTGGCAGCGGCTTTGATTTCAAACAACGTAGCTCCGTTTTCTTCCACGCCCTTGGGGGATACATATTCAAGAACAGCGCTGAAGGTACGGCTCTCCATTGCGCCCACGGTCAGTTTCAGGGGCATACCTTCGGTGATGCGGCCTACTTCGGTTTCGTCTACCTTTCCTTTGAATATCATGTCGCTCATATCGGCGATGGAGGCAATGGTCGTACCGTCGTTGAAGGTGTTCGATTGGATCACGGAGTTACCGACTTTGATGGGTACGTCCAGAATCATGCCGGTAATGGTTGCCCTGACCTGCGTCGTACTGCTGCTGGCGGAGCGTTTAGAGATGCCTTCGCGGATAATATCGAGTGCGTCCTGTGCATTTTCTACCTCTTCTTGTGCTTTCTTGTAGTTGGCCAGCGAGGTTTGGATGTCTTCTTTCGAGATGACGCCTTGGTCGAATAGTTGCTTGTCGCGCTTATAGGTTTCATCGATCTGCTCTTTGTTGATCTTGGCTACGCGAACTCTTGATTCGGCACTGTTGAGTTGTACCATTTCGGGTATAACCTTTATCTTGGCAATAATCTCTCCGGCCTTAACCGTCTCTCCTGCCTCTTTCAGCACTTCGGAGATGATGCCGGACATTTGCGGCTTGATCAATACTTCGTCCCTCGGCTCTACCTTTCCTGTGGCAACGGTCTTGGTCTCCACCGTGTCTACCTTGGGCGTGACTAGTTCATACACGGTTATTACCGGCTGCGATTTCTTCCATAAGAAATAGAACGTACCGACTACGGCCAGTCCTACCAGTACTAGGAGTACAATTCTAAAAACCTTTTTCATGTGATTCTTTATTTATTGTTATATTATTCTGTTGTTATTCTACTCTTCGCGGATGGCGTCGATGGCTTTTATCTGCATGGCACGCCAAGCAGGTATCAGTCCGGCAAACAGTCCGCTGATCAAAAGGACGATGGTTGCTACTACGGCCGTTTGGATGTCTATCTCCGGATTGCTAAAGAAAGCTTTTTCGTCAGCCTGTGCTACCAGATACTTGTTGACTAGGTCGAGCAAGAAGACTCCTGCCGTCAGCCCCAGCAATCCAGCCATCGCGGTCAGCAGCAAGCTTTCGCTCATGACTTGGGAGATAATGTTAAAGGGTTTTGCTCCCAATGCACGTCTCACGCCGATCTCTTTCGTTCGCTCCTTGACCGTTACCATCATGATGTTGCTCACCCCGATGATGCCCGCCAGCAATGTGCCCATCCCGACGAGCCAGACCAAAATGTCGATGCCCAGAAAGAGCATGGCGAAAGTTTCGAACTGTTTGGCGATGTTGAAACCGCCTACAGCCTGCTCATCGGTAGGTGACAGTTCGTTTTGTGAGCGAAGCACTTCTTTAACCTCCTTTACCACCTCTTCGCAGGAATAATCGTTCTTGGCCGTTAGGCAGAGGAAGCCAAACTTGTCTCCTTGGTTTGTGGCCTGTTGGAGGGTAGTAAAGGGGACCATTACGCTCTCTTCCGTACGTCCGCCAATCTGTACTTTGGCCTTGGGTTTGATCACACCTGCCACTTGGTAGTAGATTCCGTTTACGCGGATATATTTGCCCGTCGGATCTTCGCCCTTTTCAAAAAGGACTTCGCTGACGATGCTTCCAATCAAGCATACTTTACGCTTCTCTTTTATGTCAATGGTGTTGAGTAGGCGTCCGTAGAGCAGGCTTTGCGTCTCAATCTGGAAATAGTCAGGATAGACGCCCCGCACTCCGTAGGTTCCTACCTTCTGTCCACGCACCGTATTGTTCTTACTCTGGTTGCCCCACAACATGGGGGAGATGTAACGGATACCTTTCACTTCTCGCTTAATCGTTTCCAAGTCGCGGTTGCGCATCGACCAGTAACGCCCCTTCTTATAACCCTTGTAAGGTTCACCTGTACGTTCAGGATAGACAAAGGCGGAGTTCGTGGAAAATCCCTCAACATTTTTCATGATTCCATGCTGCATGCCTTTACCTGAGCCGAGTAGCAACACAAGCATCAAGATACCCCAGAACACGCCGAAGCAGGTAAGCAGACTCCTCGTTTTGTTGCGGGTGATGGTGACCCATATCTCTTGCCAACGATCTATATCAAACATAGTAGTTCTTCTCTTTAAGTTTATACATTTATTCTGTCCGCATGGCTTCGATAGCCGTTATTTTCACTGCCTTGCGTGCCGGGAAGTAACCGGCCAGAACACCGGCCATGACCAGCAGTCCGGTGGCTGAAAGGGCTATGCCGAGGCTCACCGTCGGGTTGCGGAAAATACTCATATCCTCTTCTCCGGAGGATTGTCCCGCTTGCATCGTCTCCATGACCATGTTGATTCCCTCCGTCAGGCCGATGCCCAGTATCATGCCTACATAACCAAAGATTGCGGTAATCAGGATGGATTCCACGATGATCAGCTTCAGAATGGAGAAGGGGGTAGCCCCGATGGCTTTGCGGATGCCGAATTCGCGCGTACGTTCTCGAACCGTGATCAGCATAATATTACTGACACCTACGATACCCGCCATCAGTGTGCCGATGCCGATAATCCAGATAAAGAGCGTGATGCCGTTGAGCATGCCGTTGAGCATCATAAACTCATCCGTCGTGTTCCACATGCCGATGGCGCGCGTATCCGCCGGATCGAAGTAGTGACGCCGCGCCATTTGAGCGCGAAAGCGGGCATTGAAGGCATCACTCTCCTCCTCACTGTTGATGCCGTTTATGGTGAAGGTCAGGCCGTCTATGCCGTAGCCACCGCTGTATAAGGATTGTGCCGTTGTAAAGGGGATATAAGCAGGAGCATTGTTGTTGTTGTCCTCGGCTTTGTATATGCCGATCACTTGATAAGCCACGTCGCCGGCATTGACAAACTTGCCCAGCGGATCTTCGCTATGAAAAAGGACCTCGCGTATGCGGGGACTGATCACGATCACCTTGCGCCGTTGTTTTATGTCGATGTCGTTGATGAACCGTCCGCTACCTTCGGGCATTTTGATGTTATCTATCAAGGCCTTGTCGGGATGCACGCCGCTCAGGCTGTAACTGTTGTATTCTTCTTTGTAGGAAAGCGTGTCGCCATGACCAATGCTGGCTGTTTTGAGCACGATCTCAGGGTTTTGGCGGCTGATCGCTTCGAAATCCGCTTCCTTGAACTGGATGGAACGGATAGCAGGCATCCCTTTATAAGGAATGCTAGTGGAGCGCGCCCACACCTCCACGCGGTTTGTACCCATATTTTCAAAGTTGTGCATAATTCCGTTGCGCAGCCCGTTACCCGCGCCCAGCAAGACGACCAGCATAAAGATACCCCAAGCTACGGAAAATCCGGTCAAGAAGGTACGCAGCTTGTTTTTCTTTATCGTGCTGAAGATCTCTCGGAAGTTATCGAAGTCAAACATTTGCGTTTAGTTTTTCGATGGTTTCTATTAGGCCGTCCTTCACATGGATGATCTTCTCCGTCGCCTCGGCTACGGAGCGTTCGTGGGTTACGATGACCATTGTCATGCCGGTCTGGTTTACGTCGCGGAGGAGTTGCATCACCTCTACGGTGGTTTTACTGTCCAATGCACCGGTCGGCTCATCGGCTAGGATTACTTGGGGTTTGGCAATCAGGGCACGGGCAATGGCTACGCGCTGCTTCTGCCCACCGCTCATCTCGTTCGGCATGTGCTCCGCCCAATCCTTGAGACCTACCATGTCAAGATATTCCATGGCCATTGTGTTACGCTTTTTGCGGGTGATACCCTGATAATAGAGGGGCAGAGCTACGTTTTCCATTGCATTCTTAAAAGAGATCAGATTGAATGATTGAAAGATAAATCCGATCATCCGGTTACGTAGTTCGGCTGAACGGCTTTCGCTTAGCCCTTGGATCAGCTGACCGTTTAGCCGATAGGTACCGGTGTCGTAGGTATCCAGAATACCCAGAATGTTTAGCAAGGTGGATTTACCGGAGCCGGAGGCACCCATGATAGAAACCATTTCGCCTTGTTCTATGTTCAGATCAATCCCTTTCAAAACGTGCAGTGGCGCACCGTTGAAGTATGTCTTGTTTATTCCTTTCAGTTCAATCATTATCCTATTATTATCCTGTTTTATTGTTGCTGTTTATATTATTAGACGTACAGTTTGTAGCATTTGTTACATATTCGGCTAATTTTATTGTAAATCATCGCAACAAATATAAGATAACAAACAATACCGTGTATCGCAAGGTACTAATTATTACAATAGATTAACATCGTTTCTTTATCAGCAAGAAGATCAAGGCGGATACTGTTAATTTATGATTCCTTATACTCACCGTATCTATTTCCTTACTATATTTGCGATAGTAACAGATAAAAGGACAGAAAGGAGCCACGATGAAATTGACATACATATATCACAGCGGGTTTGCGATTGAAACGGGTACGTGTACCATCATCATAGACTATTATCATGACTCCGGATATTTTCCGGATGACGGGGTGGTCTATCGGGACATACTGACACGATCTGGTAAGCTATATGTGCTGGCTACCCACTTTCATCCTGATCATTTTAATATTGACGTTCTGAAGTGGAAAGAGCAGAAGGAGGACATTACCTACATTTTTTCCAAAGATATTCTAAAGCGAAGACGTGCACGAGCTGAAGACGCCATCTACATCCGACAAGGAGAAACTTATCGCGATGACCTCCTCACCATACGCGCATTTGGCTCCACTGATGCCGGCGTCTCTTTTCTTATTGAGACCGGTGGCAAACAAATCTTTCATGCCGGAGATTTGAATAATTGGCATTGGACAGACTCCTCTACCCCCGAAGAATCTGCTGCTTCCGAAGCACATTACATGCGCGAGTTGGCGCTAATTGTCAAAGAGGTGCCTCGCCTTGATCTTCTCCTATTCCCTGTCGATGCCCGTATTGGAAGCGACTACATGCGCGGTGCCGAGCAGTTTATCGACCGCATACCCACCTCTCTCTTTTCTCCTATGCACTTTACTGAGGCCTATGCCGAAGCCGCTGCCTTTCGCCCTTTCGCTGAAGCACGCGGCGTACGTTTCATCACTTGGACGCACAAAGGGCAAAGTGTGGAGTTTTGAGCAGAATGAGGCAATTTGTCTTATTTCTCATGTGGAGCGCCAAACTCTTTACAGGTTACTTTGTCGATGTCTACCAGCCATATTTTTACGTTTTTGACGGCGGGGTCGGAGTATTGAAAGGATTTGTCGGAATATTGCTGCATGATGATATCTAGCGCTTTTACCTTTTGGCAGAACTCTTCTTCGTAGCGTACCTTACCCCAGAGGATGACACTCTTGGAGCGCATCCGGTAACTACATGCCACTTCGGGATGTTGAAACACTAGGTCATGGTCAGTACTGAAGGTGATGCATATTTTGGGGTTTCTGGCCAATATGGAGATGCTGCGCCCTTCTTGTGCGGAGTGCAGGTAGACGGTTCCATCCCGATAGCCAAAGTTCATCGGAAGTACATACGGTGTTCCGTCCGTATCAGCCAATCCAACGTAACAGATGCTACACTGTTTGATGATCGATTCAATATCCTCTTTTTCTGTATGTACTAGGGTTTTCATTATGCTTGCAGTTTTGTTTTAATATGTAGAAGCAACGATACGTCTTTTTCTAATATCCTGTTACCAAAACAGCGCAGTTACGGCAGCGCCGATGGTAAAGTAGTGGATATAGTTTTTGCTGTATTGTTTGTTGCTGTAGTTTACTTCAGGTAGTTTGCTGGTCTCCAATACGCTATAGCGGGCATTCAAGAAGCTATAGTCGTAGTCGATGTAGAGGCGAATCGCCAAGCTACGGTTGGCTACGCCGGTCACAGATAAACCGGTACGCATAAATAAATTGTCTTCTGCCTCCCCTTTTAATAGTTCAATACCGGTAATGGGGGCGGTGTTGGGGGCGGTGCTGGTTAGGTCGGCCGTGACGTTGTTTGCGCTGTAGTGGGCATAACCGGCCAAAAACTTCGTACCAAACAAGATGTTCGGTGTAAGTGGAAAGGAGAAGTATGGCCCTATACCTGCCGTGATAACGCCCATCTGTTCAGAGTTTACTTGTTTAATATGGTAGGGGTCGTTACTGCTGTTTGCCTCGTAGAGTGTACCGTCGAAGCTCTGTTGCGAAGCGAGTGCAGCAACTTCGCCACCAATGCCGAAGTAGGGGCTAAAGAAATAAGCCCCTTTTGCGCTAAGGTGTGTCGCTCCAGGGGAGGACATGCGTATACGGTTGCCTATCTCCACACTGCCGTTCATGATGCTATATCCAACGCCAAATTCAAGGAACGAGGGATGCCCTCCGACGGGTGCTTTTTCGAACAGGTTGTTTTTCATGTTGAGCCCTTTATCCTTAAAGATCAGGTCGGCTAGGAAATAGCCCAGTTCGGTGGAGGCGATGCCGATCCCCGCACCAGCCAATACGTCGCTTAGCCAATGCCGGTTGTTGAGTTGGCGGCTGAAGGCGGTGGCGGTGGCCAAGGTATAGGCGCCGATGCTGTAAAGCGGGCTGCGCGTCAGGCCGTATTCGTGGTGCATCATGGTGGCGGTCATAAAGGCCGTCGCCGTGTGTCCCGATGGGAAGGAGTTGTTTTGCGAACCGTCCGGGCGCGTCCTATTGATCGATGATTTTAGTATGTTTACCGTCCCTGCCATTAGGGCTACCGAAAAGGCGTCTGATACCAGCATTCGTCCCCACGAGCTACGCCCCTTTACGCCTCCCAACTTCATGCCGACCATGGCCACCGCAGGAATGTATTGCAAGTAGTCGTCGTAATGGTGGCTAAAAGTGGGCGCATAGGTGTTGCGCATAGCCCGGAATTGATTCCCTCTGGAATAAGTGATGGCCGAAGTGATAAAGAGTGGCACGGGTATACGCAGCATGCGATAGGCTTTGCTGGACGTGATCTTATTTGTTGTCGCTTCGAAATGACTGATATTATGTAATTCAGGTCGTATGGAATCTTGCTGTTGCGCTTGTAGCAACGAGGCGTAGAGTATAAAAAGAATGGTCAATAGATAATTTTTCATCAGTTCGAGACAGTTTATTGATTGCGCAAATGTAGTTATTCGATTTGAATTAAGCAACATGTAGAGTGTAGATTTGCTTTCATACGATAGCTGTTTTTCTATTGGCGAAATATTTCTTTATATCGTTTGCGTGATATAGGGATTTAGCATACCTTTGCGTAATGATTACGTGGATTGACTCAGTACTATAGGAATTTCTAAATACAATTAAATAACTTAAATTATTATCTTATGTGGTTACTTAATTCTTCTATCGGGAAGAAACTGATAATGAGTATATCAGGTATTTTCCTTGTTTTGTTCCTCTTATTCCACTTGTCGATGAACGTGGCGGCCGTCTTTTCGGAGGAGGCCTATAACGTGATTTGTGCATTCTTGGGAGCAAACTGGTATGCTGTGGCTGCTACGGCAGTGTTGGCTGCTGGTTTTGTGATTCACATTCTTTATGCTTTTATGCTGACTTTGCAGAATCAGAAAGCACGTGGCAACGACAAGTATGCAGTGAACACACGCCCAAAAGGTGTGGAATGGGCTTCTCAAAACATGTTGGTTTTGGGAATTGTCGTAGTGGGCTTCCTTCTCTTGCACTTCAGTCAGTTCTGGTACAAGATGATGTTTGCCGAATTGCTGGGTAATCACGAAGTTGAACTGGGTGGTTTGATGGTGTCTCCGCAAGATGGCGCTGCTTTTATCCGCTTTTATTTCAGCAACATCGTGATTGTGGTGCTTTACCTTGTATGGTACGCAGCTTTGTGGTTCCACCTAACGCACGGTTTCTGGAGTGCTATCCAGACCATTGGATGGAACAACACGGTATGGTTCAACCGCTGGAAGTGTATATCTGACATTTTCGCTGCAGTTGTTTGCCTCGGCTTTGCCGTTGTAACCATTGCCTTCTATCTGAAAAGCCTGTGCGCTGCCGGTGCTTGCTGTTAAAATCAAGGTGTAATCAAAACAAATTAAATTTATTATGGCTCAAATAGAATCTAAAATCCCTCAAGGTCCGTTGGCTGAGAAGTGGAAGAATTATAAAGATCACCAGAAGTTGGTGAATCCCGCTAACAAGCGTCGTCTGGATATTATCGTAGTTGGTACCGGTCTGGCCGGAGCTTCTGCTGCTGCCTCATTGGCTGAATTGGGATTTAATGTGTTGAATTTCTGTATTCAGGACTCACCCCGCCGTGCTCACTCAATCGCTGCACAGGGTGGTATCAATGCCGCAAAGAATTATCAGAACGATGGTGACTCCGTTTACCGTCTGTTTTACGATACGATTAAAGGGGGCGACTATCGTGCCCGCGAAGCCAACGTATATCGTCTGGCCGAAGTATCGAACGCTATTATCGACCAGTGCGTAGCACAAGGTGTACCTTTTGCCCGCGAATATGGCGGTCTGTTGGATAACCGTTCGTTTGGTGGTGCTCAAGTATCACGTACGTTCTATGCCCGCGGTCAGACGGGACAGCAGTTGCTGCTCGGTGCCTATTCAGCCTTGAGCCGTCAGATCGGACTAGGTAAGGTAAAGATGTTTACCCGCCACGAAATGGTGGATGTGGTAAAGGTGGATGGTCGCGCTCGCGGTATCGTTGCCCGTAACCTGATCACCGGTAAGTTGGAGCGTTACGCAGCGCATGCTGTCGTTGTTGCTACGGGTGGTTATGTAAATACCTTCTTCCTTTCTACTAACGCAATGACGTCGAACGGATCCGCTGCTTGGCAGTGCTATAAGAAGGGTGCTTACTTTGCTAACCCTTGTATGGTGCAGATCCACCCGACTTGTATCCCTGTACACGGTGAGTTCCAGTCTAAACTGACGTTGATGTCCGAATCACTCCGTAACGACGGGCGTATCTGGGTACCGAAGCATCAGAAAGATGCCGAAGCCATCCGCAAAGGCACGCTTAAACCGACCGAACTGAAAGAAGAAGATCGCGACTACTACTTGGAGCGTCGCTATCCGGCCTTTGGTAACCTTGTTCCTCGCGACGTTGCCTCGCGTGCCGCCAAAGAGCGCTGCGATGCCGGATGTGGTGTGGGTACGACCGGTTTGGCTGTATATCTGGACTTCTCCGAAGCCATCAACCGTTTAGGAAAGAATGTTGTGGAAGCCCGTTACGGCAACCTCTTCCAGATGTATGAAAAGATTGTTGATGATAATCCATATCAGACTCCGATGATGATCTTCCCGGCACTTCACTATTCAATGGGTGGCCTCTGGGTAGACTATGAGTTGCAGACCTCTGTACCGGGCTTGTTCGCTATTGGCGAGGCAAACTTCTCCGACCACGGTGCCAATCGTCTGGGCGCTTCTGCTCTGATGCAAGGCTTGGCCGATGGTTATTTCGTATTGCCTTATACGATCCAGAACTATCTGGCCGACCAGATTCAGGTACCGCGCTTCAGCACCGACCTGCCCGAGTTCGTGGAAGCTGAAAAGCATATCCAAGAACGTATCAGCCGTCTGATGAGCATCAAGGGTAAGTCTTCTGTGGACAGTATCCATAAGAAGCTTGGACATATCATGTGGGAACATATTGGTATGGCCCGCAACGCCGAAGGCCTCAAAGCAGCCATCGAGCAGCTCAAGCAGTTGAAGAAAGAGTTCTGGAGCGACGTACGGATCCCCGGAACGGCTAGTGACTTGAACGTAGAACTTGAGAAGGCACTTCGCCTAGCCGACTTCCTTGAAATTGGCGAACTGATGGCACACGACTCGCTCGACCGTGCCGAGTCGTGCGGTGGACACTTCCGCGAAGAACACCAGACGCCCGAAGGCGAAGCACTTCGCCATGACGATCTGTTCTCTTACGTTTCCTGCTGGCAGTACCAGGGTGAAGACAAAGACCCGGTGATGCTGAAAGAGACGCTCGATTACGAATTCGTAGTCCGTCAGCAACGTAATTATAAGAACTAAGGAGTAGTCATTTATTTAAAACAGTAAAGATAAAAGTTATGGATAAAAATATAGATATCACACTGAAGGTTTGGCGTCAGAAAGGCCCGAAAGAGAAGGGTGCTTTTGAAACCTATCAACTGAAGGGGATCTCGCAAGGAAGTTCTTTCCTTGAAATGCTTGACGTCCTCAATGAACAGCTTGTCAACAACGGCAAAGAGCCGGTCGTGTTCGACCATGACTGCCGCGAAGGTATTTGCGGTATGTGTTCCTTATACATCGACGGACATCCGCACGGACCCGACACGGCTGTTACGACTTGCCAGCTACACATGCGCAAGTTCAACGATGGCGCTACGATCACCATCGAGCCTTGGCGTTCGGCCGGTTTTCCGGTTATTCGCGACTTGATGGTAGACCGTTATGCCTACGATAAGATCATCCAGGCCGGTGGCTTTGTGTCTGTCAATACTGGTGGTGTGCCCGATGCGAACGCAATCGCTATCCCCCGTGCAGATGCTGAAATGGCGATGGACGCTGCTGCCTGCATTGGTTGCGGTGCGTGTGCTGCTGCTTGTAAGAACGGATCGGCTATGCTCTTCGTCTCTGCAAAGGTAAGTCAGTTGGCTCTTCTGCCCCAAGGTAAGATCGAGGCCAGCCGCCGTGCAAAGGCTATGGTGGCTAAGATGGACGAACTGGGCTTTGGTAACTGTACCAACACCCGTGCTTGCGAAATGGAATGCCCGAAGAGCATCTCTGTTACGAACATCGCTCGCTTGAACCGCGAGTTTATTGCAGCTAAACTGCAAGACTAATACCCATATTCGGATGTCTGTCCGAAAGTAAAAAAAGCGCTCATCCTTTTCCTAAGGGTGGGCGCTTTTTGCATATTGGTGGCAGCTGTTTCCTCTCGGATGCCTACCTGCCTGTTCGTAGATGCCTACCCTTCATTACTTAGGGTAGGATTGGACGGGAAAAATATCCTGTTAATATAATCGGCAGTAACTGTTGTCCGCGTCCGAAGAAATGAATAACTTTGTAACATAGAATATGAACCATTTACTTATATATAAACTAAAAGGATGAAACACTTTTCGATATTGCGATCTGTCATCAATAAGCCTACCACCTCCTTTTCAGCGCGGTTGAGCTTGTATATTGTGCTTATCACAACATTGATCTTTGCTCTTACCTTTTATATTTTTTTCAACTATTCGCGTAGGACGATCAAGAAGGAGGCGGTAAAGAGTGCCGAAAGCACATTGATGGCTACCAATTTGCGCATCAATAATGTGCTCCACTCCGTCGAAGTGGCTATTGATAATATGAGCTGGATGGTGGCCGAGAACATCAGTCGTCCCGACTCCATGTACGGCGTCACACGCCGATTGATCCAAAATAACCCTATTATTGTAGGCAGTGCTATTGCCTTTGAGTCCCACTTCTTTCCTGAGAAAGGTCTCTTTTTCTCGCCCTACTCGTACCGTGTAAAGGATCGTATTTTTTCGAAGCAACTAGGCAACGCGGATTATGACTATCGCAACATGGACTGGTTTCGTCAGCCTAAAGCACTCAAAAAAGGCCATTGGAGTGAGCCTTACTTTGATAAGGGCGGGGCGGATCTAATCATGACGACCTACTCCCAGCCACTATTTGATGCCGAGGGACGAGTGTATGCCATCTTTACGGCCGATATATCCTTAGAATGGTTGTCTGGCGTTGTGAATGGTATCAAACCCTATCCTAGCTCATACAGCTTTATCATCGGGTGTGAGGGAACCTACATCGTCCATCCGCGCACAGAACTTATTTTGAATGCAAACTTTTTTTCTGCTACGGCCGAAATGACGGATACGACCGTCCCCCATCTGGGACGCGACATGCTGGCCGGACGGAGTGGGATGGTGACGTTGCAAAACGACGACACGCTGTCCTACGTCTTCTATGCCCCGGTGCCAATTACCCAATGGTCTACGGCTATTGTCTGCCCTCATTGCGACATTTTTGCAGATAGTGACCGGTCGGAGCAAATTATTCTCTATGTAGTGCTGGCTGGACTGCTGCTGTTGTTGCTTTTTTGTACACAGATTATTCAGCGGTTGAGCAATCCGCTGAAGGAGTTTGCCCGCTCGGCGCATAGCATTGCCGGCGGAAATTTCCACACGGCGTTGCCGGTAATTAAAACACACAACGAGATGTGGGAGCTTTGTCAGTCGTTCGACTTTATGCAAACCTCGCTTAATGGATACATCGAGGAACTAAAGGAGGCCACCTCGAAGAAGGAGCGTATCGAAAGTGAACTGCGCATTGCACGCGACATACAGATGGGCATGATTCCTAAAATATTTCCCCCTTTCCCCGACCGATACGAGATAGATCTTTTCGCCGTCCTGCAACCGGCTAAGGAGGTGGGTGGCGACCTCTACGACTTCTTTATTGATGGAGACAAACTCTTTTTCGCTATTGGCGACGTGGCCGGAAAAGGAGTGCCTGCTTCTCTCTTTATGGCCGTTACGCGAAGCCTCTTTCGCACCGTGGCAGCTCACCTTAAAACACCGCTCCGTATTGTGGAGTCGATGAATAATTCCATTGTTGAAACGAGCGAATCGAATATGTTCGTTACCCTCTTTGTTGGCGTACTCTCTCTCGATAGTGGCCGTTTGAGCTACTGTAATGCCGGTCACAACCCCCCTCTGCTGATCACTCCTGAGCAGGAGGTAGCCTATATGCAGGTAAACCCTAATATTCCGGTAGGTCTTTTCTATAACTTTGCCTATACCGAACAGGAGGTCTGCTTTGCGCCTGATACGACTATTGTGCTATATACCGACGGTCTGACCGAGGCTGAGAACTCCGCCTTCGAACTATTCTCTGAAGCTCGTCTGCTTGCTTTGCTGTGCGCGGATTCAAAGAAATCGCCCAAGGAGATAACCTGTCATATAGTGGAGGAGGTACACCGTTACGCCGGCGAAGCCGAGCAGAGTGACGACCTGACGCTACTTACGATCAACTATAATCCGAATAAAAGAAGGATAAACGATGCAGAGAAGCTTAGTCATAAAGAATGAAGTACCCGAAATAGCCCGCTTGGCAGGCTCCGTGGCCTATCAACGCCTAGATGGAAAGAACATATTTATATTGAAGAAAATACTAACAGACTAAAAAAAAAGGTATATGGAAACAAAAATTACAACAAGCGGAGGACAGACCTTAGTCGTCATCAGTGGTAGATTAGACACGACGACTGTGGAAAGCTTTCAGGAGCAGATTGAGCCCTTAATGGATGAGGGGATAAAGGATATTGTGATGGATTGTGGCGAGTTGACATACATTAGCAGTTCCGGTATGCGTCTGCTCCTCACACTGCAAAAGAGCGTAGTGACACGCAAAGGCAAGATGGTCTTAAAGAACTTGTCGGACGGAATAAAGAGCGTCTTCTACATGACCGGCTTCACCGCCATCTTTAAAATAGAATAGAACAGCAATGGGGTGGGGGCAGGGTGATGTTTCCGCCTCCCACCTGCTGTTTTTTATGCTTATTCCACCGGAACACCAAAAAGTGTAGCGGATGATGCGCGTTCAATTTTGACTCGTACCTTGTCTCCTACGCGATAGTTTCTTTTGTCAAAGATAACCACTTTGTTTTGCCCCGTGCGGCCGAACAGTTGCTCGCGCGAACGTTTGGAGAAGCCTTCAATCAGTACTTCGAACGTCTTACCAATGTCGCGCAGGTTGCTCTCCTCGGATAGTTTGTTTTGCAGGTCTATCATGCCTTGCAGGCGGCGTATCTTCTCCTCCTCAGGCACATCGTCAGTCAGGTGCTTCGAGGCATAGGTACCCGGTCGCTCGGAATATTTGAAGAGGAAGGCCGTGTCGTAGCCTACTTCGTGCATCAGTGAGAGCGTCTCTTCATACTCTTCCTCTGTCTCGGAGTGGAAGCCGCAGAAGAGGTCGGTCGATATGGCACACTCCGGCACGATGCGGCGTATGGCAGCAATGCGATCCAGATACCATTCGCGTGTATATTTGCGGTTCATCACCTCCAGAATACGACTGCTGCCGGATTGTGCGGGCAGGTGGATGTGCTTACAGATGTTTGCGTGGCGCGCCATCATGTGCAGGGTGTCGTCGCTCATGTCCTTGGGGTGCGAGGTGGTGAAGCGGACGCGCATCTCCGGCGCCTCCAATGCCACTCTTTCCAGCAACGTAGGGAAGGTAACGACCTCTCCCTCTTTCTCGGAAAGGTAGGAGTTGACGTTTTGCCCCAATAGGGTTACTTCGCGGAAACCCTTGTCCCGCATGTCTCGCACCTCGTTAAGGATGCTCTCCACGTCTCGGCTGCGTTCACGTCCACGTGTGTAAGGTACGATGCAGTAGGTGCAGAAGTTATTACATCCGCGCATGATGGAGATGAAACCCGAAATGCGTACGCCGCTCAACTTGAGCGGGATCACGTCCCGATACGTCTCCTGTGTGGAGAGCTCCACGTTGATGGCTTTCTCTCCATGCTCCACGGCGCCCACTAGGTTTGGCAGGTCTAGGTATGAGTCCGGCCCCACAACGAGGTCGGCATGGTGCACCTCGATTAGCTCCTCCCTCACCCGTTCTGCCATGCAACCCAGCACACCGATGATGAGCGATTTCTTTTTTCGTTTTAGTGACTGAAAGTATTGCAACCGTCCGTAAATTTTCTGCTCGGCGTTGTCACGCACCGAACAGGTGTTTACGAAGATCGCATCCGCCTCTTCAATCTTTTCGGTCACTACGTAGCCATCCATCTGCATGATAGAGGCAACAACCTCTGTGTCGGCTACGTTCATCTGACAGCCATAGGTCTCGATAAATAGTTTCCGCTCCTTGTTTTCGGCAACGGATTTTAAGTCCGCGCCAGTTTCCTGATTGTTCATTGTCTGATTATATTGTTTAAAAGTGGAAAGAAAGACTCGAAATAGTTTTTATCGGCATCTAGTGCCACTCATCTCGATAATTCTTTCTACATTTGAGGTGCAAAAATAATCAAAGTTTATGGATAACGCAGGCGATTGGCTCTATATTGTTTTTCTGGTAGTTGCCGGACTAAGTGGCTTGATTGGCTCAGGCAAGAAGAAAAAGAAGCAAACTGAAGTGCTGGGGCAACCCGGCCGCGAGATTACCACTGAGGCGGAACCCGCTCCGGAGAAAGGTTTCTGGGAGATATTGCAGGAGATGCAGCAAGGTGAAGAAGCCCCCAAACCGGCTCCACGCCCAGTCTCCGTCGCTCCCCAACCTGTGCGTAAGGCGAAGCAAAACACCGCTACCGCCTTCCTCTCGGAAGAGGACAGGATATACAAAGCTCACGTCCCTGAGAGCCACATCCCGATGCTGGCCACGCCGCCTACCATCGGACGCTTCGCCGAAGAGGAGCAGGAGGGTACGGATCTTGACATCTCCTTTCGCGATCCGGCCGACCTCCGAAAAGCAGTCATTTATGCAGAAATACTGAACCGCAAGTATTAATAACTAATTTCTTTTTTAATACCTTTGCGTCCGGAATGGCTGACAAGAAGGATTTAACTTAAATATAATCATAGAGATATTATGGCATTAAAATTTATCACACCCGAAGAAGCCGCTGCGTTTGTTCATCATAACGACAACGTTGGCTTTAGTGGTTTTACCCCTGCCGGATGTCCGAAGACAGTTCCGGAAGCTATTGCTAAAAAAGCAGAAGAAGAGCATGCAAAGGGCAATCCTTTCCAGATCGGAATGTTTACCGGAGCCTCTACGGGCGACCGTCTGGACGGAGCGCTGGCACGCGCCAAAGCAATCAAGTTTCGTACCCCCTATCAGTCCAATAAAGACCTGCGTGCCTTGCTGAACGCCCACGGGGCACAGTATTTCGACATGCACCTCTCCGAGCTGGCGCAAGACTTGCGTTATGGTTTCTTGGGTAAGGTGGACGTAGCCATTGTGGAAGCTGCCGACGTAACAGAGGATGGCGAAATTATCCCCACTTGCGGAGTAGGCATCGTCCCTACTATTTGTCGCTTGGCTGACCGCATTATCATTGAGCTAAACAGCCGCCACCCGAAGGAAATACGTGGCATGCACGATATTTACGAACCGGCCGACCCCCCTTATCGCCGTGAGATCCCTGTTTATACACCATCCGACCGTATCGGTACTCCTTACATTAAGGTAGATCCAGCCAAGATTGTCGGCATCGTGCGGACTGACAACGCCAATGAAGGCGGAGCTTTTGCCCCCATTGATGATGTAACGATGGCCATTGGTCAAAACGTAGCCAACTTCCTTGTAGGCGAGTTGGCAGCAGGTCGTTTGCCGAAAGAGTTCGTTCCGCTGCAAAGCGGTGTGGGCAATGTGGCCAATGCCGTGTTAGGCTGTATGGGTGCCAATAAGGACATCCCTGCTTTTAATGTCTATACCGAAGTGATTCAAGACGCCGTCATCACGCTTATGAAAGAAGGCCGCGTTAAGTTTGCCAGCGGTTGCTCGCTATCCGTGAGTAACGAGGTGATTCGCGAGATATATGCCAATTTGGACTTTTTCAAGGACAAGTTGCTACTCCGTCCTGAAGAGATTTCGAATAACCCCGAAGTAGCCCGTCGTTTGGGTTTGATTGCCATCAACACCGCGTTGGAGGCCGATATCTTCGGAAATATCAACTCCACCCACGTATCGGGTACACGCATGATGAACGGCATCGGTGGTTCGGGCGACTTTACCCGTTCGGCTATGCTCTCTATCTTCACCACCCCGTCTACGGCGAAGGAGGGAAAGATCAGTGCCTTCGTGCCCATGGTCTCTCACCTCGACCACAGCGAACACTCCGTAAAGATTATCATCTCAGAGTACGGAGTGGCCGACCTGCGTGGCAAATCGCCTATCGAACGTGCGCATTGCATCATCGACAACTGTGTTCATCCCGACTATCGCCCCTTGCTGGAGGAATACCTCGCCATGGGCATCAAGGGACAGACGCCTCAGAACTTGAAATGTTGCTTCGCCTTCCATGAAGAGCTAGCCGCCACTGGCGACATGCACAACGTGGACTGGAGCAAGTATAATAAATAAGAGCGTACCGCTCGTTAGCGAAAAAAAACCGCTCGTCAGCTAAAAAAACGGCTGACGAGCGGTTTCTCATTTGATGGTTTGAAGGATTATTTTCTGATTGTTTGTTGTTCGTACTTCATATTCCTGACCGATTCGGTTAAGGCTTCAAAGAAAAAAGTCCACTAAGCGAAGTGCCTTTTGCAGAAAGTTTCTATCTTTGTGACAGTGTATTAAATAAGTGCAGCTATGAATGAGGACAATTATATTCGGTTCGATTGGGCGGTAAAGAGG
>JAVVRI010000041.1:14042-19431 GCA_036654795.1 Tannerellaceae bacterium | reverse complement strand
TGACCATAAACAACAAAAACTCCGCCATTGAACGTGGAGATTTGCTTGAGGTGGCTAAGAAATACAATATAAAAGGTGCTGATTCCCTCATAGAAAAGGCAATCGGCGTTGTCAGCGACTACCAGCGATATGCGCATATAGCAGGGGTTGATGGCTTTTGGAGCCACAAAATAAACGAGGAAATTAACGACCGTATTGAGATGTTATCTGAAATGTCTCGACAGAATGGTATGGTAAACAGGATAAATGGAGAGAAGATTTGAACCTTAATTTTAGTGCGGTTGTCCTGATTTGAATTTTGGTTGGTGTTTTTTAAGAAAAACTTTCGCAAGTAAATAGAAAAGAAGTATATTTGCGATGTGTCCCGCATAGCGATGCGATCAGTTGGCACATTTTATTGATTACGAAAAGCGTTTAAAGATATTATCCTTTATATGAAACTTAGACAATTTCAGTACTACGGGATAATTGACAACAGAACACTCACGTACTTTTCTTTGTTATATACATCCATGTTTTGGCATGGGTATATCTCATAAAAGGGCGTGGGAGCTGTTGTTTATATCAGTAGTACGGGCAGTCTAAGGCCTCATATAATGATATAGACAACAGTTCCCACGCTTTTCTTATTTTATAACTATCCACTCCGGGAATTGATGGATACCTAAATCCATTGCTCATGGTTAAAACATAATTTTATCAAACAAATGGTTCCCGGACAATTGAAAATACTCTGGAAACAAACACTTTATTTACTATTTATCGCCCCAAAGACAGGTATGGAGTGGGCGATTGATGCTAGGGAGAAATGATTGCTTTACAACCTATTTGAGGTAGCTGTGAATAGACTTTATAGTTAGTCAATTAAGCAGACAAAAATTACGAGAATCATTGTGTTTTATGCTTGCATGAACTGTTTTTTATTTCTACTTTTGTATCAACAACAATGATGAACTGACTAACTAAAAGGGCTCTTTCAGCCAACTCTACAGATGATGATAACCATACTGCAACACGCTGCTTGTTGCTTGTTGCTGCAAGGCATAATTAGTAAGACCTTTTTTAAATATTACTAACATATTAAATTTCACATTATGATTAGAAAATTACTTATCACATTAACTGTCGTTCTAGGAACGATAGGAGTTGGGTGGGCGGCAAATACCCCAACGTCCGTAGGGACTTTAGCGGAGCTAAAGACGGCAATAGCCAATACCTCGCTTACGGAAATTATCCTCACTGCGGATATAACAAATGCGGATGCCACTGAAGGATCTGCAATAACGATTGACAGATCGTTAACGCTGAATGGAAAAGGTCATACGATTTCCGGCAATGCGATGCAGAATGTTATTGTAATTACAGCGAATAACGTAACGGTGAAAAACATCTCTGTTACCAATACAAAGCCCAAAGAATCGGCTACTGTTTTAGGTGGTAATGGAATTTGTGTATATAAAGCAACGGGGGCTGTCCTGAATAACATTCGGGTAAATAACAACTCGGGTGCTGGTGTTGTAATTAATGGCTCTACGGTATCTATAGATGATATATATGCTGTAGATAATCTGTGGGGAGGTATTAATCTTGACACAACAGAGACCGGTATGTCTGCCCCTAAATTGACTATTAAAAATATTGGGAATGTAACAGGACCTTTACAGATCTATGCAGACAAAGCTGAAGCTAGTGCTAACTGGGTTGAGATCCAAGGAGCAACAGGTTGGGAGAGTATTGTTGCGGCTGGTAAAAGAGTGTGGACCAATAAAGTGAAGACTGTAAATAACTTAAAATTCTATACTGATGCAAGAAGTATCAAGGAAATTAATGCGCTTATAACTTATTCAGCAGCATTAGACATTAAGGGTGTACAGTTTAGTAAAACATCTCTTACAGAAGAAAAAGATAGCCCTATCTTAATTAATAAAGACGGTTTTATACTTGATGGCAACGGTTCGTTTCTAACGGGACGGATTAAAGACTGTATGATCCATGTAACAGCGAATAACGTTACTCTACGGAATGTAAGAGGAACAAACTTTGACGGCAATATGGTTTGTGTAGAGAATGCTACAGGTACACAGATAGAATCTTGTGAATTCACTGAGTCTACCGGAGCAGGACTTCATATCAAGAACTCTTCGGTAACTGCAAAGAATCTGAAAACAAAGATCAATCAAAAGGGTGGCGTTATAGTAAGCGGTCTAACTGCTAAAAGAAAATTTACGATGACCTCGGGGACACTTTTTGAGAAAGAAGCTGTGTGGACAGAAGATAGCAAAGATTTTATCAATCTACCGGCGGAATATGTAGCAACAACTACAGGAATAAAAACTGTTTGGACAAATGGTTCTTCTCCAATAGTCTATTTTACACCAGAAGGTGCAGGTAATGAAACGGGTGAATCTTTGGATAATGCATATGACAAGTCTATCTTTAAAACTATTTTGTCCTCCTCTCCTGAAAATTGTATAATGAAGCTTGGAGCAGGAACGTATGATTACACCTCTCTTTCTCCTATAGAAATAAAGAAAACTGTTACAATTGAAGGTTCAGATTCGGCAAAATGTATTATCAAAGGTAATATTGAAATTAAAGGGACTAGCACACAAGCTGTAACATTTAAAAAAGTGAAGATTAATAGCACTGCTACTGCTATTAATATAACCAATCCTCAGCTGACATTAACATTGGATGCTGTATCTATTGATGGAACTTATGGCGTTCAATTTAATAGTTTTACAGCAGAAGCAGCCCCAACATACATTGTGAAGAATTCTCATATTCATGCAAGTACTCATTATGCACTTCGTACTCGTTCTAAGGGTACATATAATTGGACAATTGAAAATTCCAAAATTGAAGGATGGTGTGCATTGTATATGTCGTTAGGAACGCCAACGATAACAGTTACTAACTCTCATTTGTATGGAACAAATAAGCAGCCGGGCGGTACAGATCCAGTATATACAAATGGGGCTGCCGGTGATGGATTTGCTACTATTGTTTTTGAAAGTACGCTAAATGGGAATATAACATTAGACAATACGGATGTAAAATCTTTTTGGACTGAAGTAAGCACATGTAGACGAGTTCAGAACTCTATTATCTTCCAAGTTAATGAAGATCAGGCTAACACTCAAAAGCTCGGCGTAAAGAATAATACTGTTGCCTTAAAGAATGCGTCTTCTTTATATATTGATAGACCAGAGTATGCTCCTATTTTTATTTATCATGGAGCAAGTCATGCGACTTATGGCAAGGAAGAAAATAACTGGGTGACAACAGATGGAACTGCGACATTCTCCTATGGTGCAAACAAGAAGCAGCCATTAGTCGTTAAGACTTCAACTGGTAATATTCGCACAGTAATTGCTCCTATTCAAGAAGGTATTGATAATTTGAATTATTGGACAGCAGATAATGATATTATTACTGTGCCTGTTGGAACGATAGAGTTGACAAAACAATTGATTGTTAATAAACCAATCATCCTACAGGGTGCAGGTGCAAACACAATCATCGCGGCTGTAGGAGACGCTTGGCCAAAGAACGAAAAAGGTATAATAAGTAGCTCTGCGAACTTAATCTCTATTCAGGGCAAAGCAACGGGTACTGTCGCTTTGAAGGATTTGACAATTCAAGGCTCTAAGGCTTCTGGCATCAATGCACAGTCCGCAATGGCAACAACATTGAATAATGTGACGCTGAAAAACAATGCGAACGCCGGTATGGTTGTGCATTCTAAAGTGGATGCTACAGGCTTACATACCGAAGGCAATACTTGGGGTGGTGTGAATGTGGATAAGGGAACACCGGACTATGCAAATCTTGTTTTTAAATTTGATGCTACTTCTACCTTTGCTGAAGTAAATAAAGTTTGGTCGGAGATAACAGATAAGGATGCAATTGTTAATGTTCCTGCCGGATGGCGTAATTTTATTGCGTACGATGAAGAGAATAAAAAGAACATGCGCTATTGGACTACGCAAAAAACTACTTCGACGACAGAGGTGGCTAATGATAAAGAGTTGGTATTCGCAATAAAAGCAGCTCAAAAAGGAGAGACAATACTGTTGACTGCCGCTACGTATGGCACAGAAGCTACACCTGCATTGATGGGTGAAGTGAAAGTGGACAATGTGACGATCAAGGCAAAAGATGGCTTGACTGCGCCGAAGGTGTACGGAACGATCAAGGTGTTGGCAGAAGGATGTACCATCGACGGATTGGAGATGTACACAAAGAGCGACGGAACTGCTGCACTTAAGAACATTATCGACGTAGTAGCGATGTCGGTTACGATTACGAATAATGTATTTCATATGCTAACACCAACAGCAGGAAACGTAAGCAACGGTGTATGTATTTGGCCATATGGTACGAGTGACAATCCAGCTTATGTAGTGAAGGGGAACACATTCAATGACTTTAATGCCGTAGTTCCTAAATGGGGTTCTACAGCTATGCTGGTGACAGAAGGCTTGGAATTGAGCCGTTTTACTGGTTTTACAACTTCAGATAAGTCAAAGGTTGTTACTCTTGTCAATGAGAAAGATTTTTTGACAGGTAATACCTTTACGAATTGCGATCTCGACTATACACATGCTGATTGGGCAGCAGGCACAAACACGAATGTGAAAGGAGAAGCCCCTTATTATAGCTTTACGGGCAATAGCAATGTAGGTGCGTTCAAAGACGCTGTCATTGGTTCTGTTACGAAGGCTTACATAGAAGCTTCGTTTATAACAGAAAAACAGGCTCTTGCTGCGTTGAATCCAGAAAGTGCGATAGCTCATGCTAATGCCGTTCCCGACAGTATCGTTATCAACTGTAAGGATGCGTATTTGGTAACAGGAGAAAAAGCAGCGAAAGCATTTGCTGCAACAGAACGCGACAAAGCAGTCTTCTGGCTGAAACGTGCAACAGCAGCAGATTATACGTTCTCTACTGTCGCTGTAGGTAACAATTGGAGGATAATTGATGGAAATACGACTTGGAACGATGCAGCGAATGTAAACCGCTCGGTAGAAATCAAAGCAGGAGCAAAGTTGACGATCAATGTGGCAATGGCTTTGGACTCGGTGCGCATGGACGAAGGTGCAGAGCTGATTACAGCACTGCCCGTAACGGCTAAGACCCTACAAGCAAAATACACAGTGGCTGCTAATAAGTGGAAACCATTTGCTTTCCCTGTAAGCGGAATGACGGTAAAGGATGCAAAGGATGCAACTACTGTAGCACCAGTAGCTAGTACTGCTGACGGTGTTTGGTTTGCAGGACTATCTACAAGTAATGCTCCCGCATTTGAACATACCACATTTGCACAAGCCGGTATTATTGCCGCAAATGTAAAAACAGAGATACTTGTTGCTTCAACAGCTGCTTC
>JAVVRI010000041.1:0-14032 GCA_036654795.1 Tannerellaceae bacterium | reverse complement strand
CAGGACTATCTGCAACTACTGCTCCTACATTTGCACATACCACTGCATTTGCACAAGCCGGTATTATTGCCGCAAATGCCGCAACGGAGATACTTGTTGCTTCACCAGCTGCTTCTGATTCTGTTTCTCTTATCACGAAATCCGAACCGACAGCACCAACAACCGGCTTTAAGCTGGAAGCTAATCCTAACCTTTTCGCAATGACGCTTACTCAGACGGCTTATGTGCTGAATGAGGCAGGGACGGCATTCGAGCGTAGGGATGGTGCGGTGATCAAACCGTTCCAGAGCTATGTATTGGCAGATGCAAGGACGACGGCAACGCTTCGTTCGCTGCGGGTTGATGGCGTAGTAACTGAGAATGAGATTATCCCAACGGAAGGCTATTATGTAGAGTCTGCTCAAGGAGCAATCGTGATCCATACTGCCGAATCGGTAGTGGTAGAGGTTGTTGATATGACTGGTCGTATTGTTTACAAAGCACAAGAGACGATGGATGGCTGCAGAATTGCTCTTCCCGCCGGCATCTATGCTGTAAACAGACAAATGGTAATAGTTAAGTAACAATTAAAACGACAACGATATGAAAAATATAGCAAAAGCCGTATCCTTGGTTCTGATCTGCCTTCTGGGCATATTACCAACGATACAAGCACAAAACACCGACACCAAAGCAGCCCCCGATCTACCTAACTTCAAGGTGACACTGGGTGTGAAGAGTAATGCGGGAGGTACGTTCGAGGCTTCTGTCGCAAACAGAAAGCTTACATACAGTAGTACGAAAGACACTTGCCAAATTGTATATGGAGAAGCGCCAACTATTAAGCTGACTGCTAATCCTCAATACATGCTGGAAAGCTTTACGGTAAATGGTACAGATAAAACTTTGGATGCAACGTTTACAGAAGGTAAACCAGTAGTTAATACATACTATTGGACTTCATCTGCTCTTACAGCAAAGACCGACATCGCTATCATTTGGAAAGAAAAGCCAAGTGTAAAGGTGACGGTAACGGGGACGGAACAGATAGTAAACGACAAAACGGCCGCAACAGTTACGGTAGCGACTGATCCTAATATAAGCAGTCCTAATCCTGTAATTGAATATTTTACGGATGCCAATTGTAAGACGACTGCAGATGATGCAGCCAGAAAAAAGGCTGGTACATTCTATGTGAAGATTACTTCACCGGAGACGGCAACTCATAAGGCTGTAAGCATGATTGTACCGATGGTAATTAGTAATAAGATCGTTCCAACAGTAGCAACTGATCCTACATGTACTATGACTTTGCTACAAGGTCAACCTTTATCTGCTGCTGTTATCACACCGTCAGAAGTAAAGGCTGGTGAGCAAATAATCAAAGGTACCTGGAGCTGGGCAAATCCCAATCAGGCAGTAACGGCGGGAGCGGCAACGCCTAATACTTACAATGCCATCTTTACTCCAGACTTATCATCTCTGTACACGAGTGTAACAAAGTCGATTGGTGTAGCTGCTTTGACCGTTACCACCGTCACCGTTCAACAAACGGACGGCGGCGTAGTTGCCATCACGGGTGCTACGGCTGATAATAAGTATATCGGAACAACAACTGCAGTAAAAACCGACTTAGCTGCTACTGCTACTCCGAAGGCTGGGTATAAGTTTGTGAAGTGGGTGAATCCTAGCGAAACAACAAATGCTGGCAGCGAAACAGTAGTAACAAAGGCAAATATTACTATTTCTGACAATATGGTTATCTCTGCCGAATTTGCCAAAGCAACGCGCACGGTAACTATAGGAAGTCATGATTACGGAACCTTGAAAGTCATGAACGGAGCAAGCGAAGTGGCAACAAAAACTGCTGTACCTGTAGGTACAACGTTGACTATTGTGGCTACACCGAAGGAAGGTTATCAGGTTGAAACGGTTGGATATACAGCTGCTGCTGCTGATGCGTTAGCTGCTAAACATGGACCTGAAACGGTGGCTACCAGCTTTGTGGTAGGTGGTACAAAGGACTATTCATACACTGTGTCAGCTACCTTTAGTGCAATACCTCCATCTAAGTTTATGGTAAACGTAGCAGAAATGCAGAACGGTACGCTTTTAATTAAGAATGCCGAGGGTACGGTTGTTAGTCCGAACGGAGCAGTGGCAACGGGCACGGTTCTCAGCGTGGTAGCCAATCCGAACAGAGGGTATAAGCTGGGCACATTCTTGGTAAATGCTAAGCCGGCTAACGAGAATGCCTCGATCATCGTGACGGCTGAAACAACGATTGCTGCAACTTTCGTGAAGGAAAGCTATCCGATCACAACATCTGATCAACAGGTGACCTATAGCGTTGCACCCTGCTCTAAAGAGTTTGGTACGATTATCCCCAAGGTGACAGCGACGGTTCGCGATGCCAAGAACTACAAACTAATCTCCCTTTTGGTAAACGGTCAGCCCGTTGCCAACGGTAGCGACGTACAAGTAGACGGACCTACGAACCTCTCTGCCCAAGTAACTAAACTGACTCCTATTACTCTTCTGAACGAACCGTCTACCGAAGTAACCTACAACGGAAAACCTCAGGAATATGCAGTACTGACTGCCGAAGGTTTAGCCGGTTTCAAGGTGACGTATGATGGAGATGAAAATGTTCCAACAGCAGCCAACACATATACTGTGGCGATCACTCGCCCTGCCGATGATGTGTATGCCGATTTCTCTGCAACACGCTCCTTCGTAATCAATAAAGGGGTACCGGGTATTTTGGCTATACCGTTTAGCGATAAAGTAACAGGTACAGAGGTTTCAGGTTCATCAACCGTAGCCGGGAAATGGCAGACTGAAAAACCGGATGGTACTCGTTCTGCTGCTTTTGCACTGAGAGCTGCAACTCAAGTTATATACTTTGTGCCCGATGATAAAAACCTTGGATATGTAACAGCAAATGCGGTTTCTTCTACCAATGCTACAGCAGTGACAGTAACAATAGCTGCTACTACCGGTGGCACTTTAGTTTTGAAGAATGGCACCGTAGCCGTAACAAACGGTAATACCTACAAAGGGCAGACGTTCACCATCGAAGCCATCCCAGATGCTGGATATACAGTGGATCAGCATAAGATATTAGTTAATGGTGTGGCAAAAACGACGTTTACGTTAAGCGGTGATGATGTAACTGTAACTGCTGCTGATGTGTTTAAAGCTAAAGGTGCTAGCACACCTACAAAAACGGATAACATTTTCGCCGCTCTAACCTACACCGGTGCTCCTCTGAAATTAGATGTTAGTGGAGCGGGTTTAGTGGGTGACGCAGGGAAATGGGTACTTACCTATCAAACATCTACAGGTACTTCTACAACTCTTACCCAAGTAGGTACGGGATATAAAGTATTTGCCAGTTATCAGGGTGATGACCAGTACGCAGCATGCGCGGCAACGCAGATTGGTACTGTAAACATCGAGAAAGTGGTACTGATCCCAAATCACGTAACGCTTCCTACCGCCAGTGCGATCATGACGGGTACAACATTGTCTACCTCTCAGCTATCCAGTGGCGAAGTAAAAGTGAATGGTAGCTCTATCCCGGGTATGTTTGCATGGACAAGTGCAGCTACTGTTATAAATAAAGCTGGAAATCAAGCAGTTACTTTTACCCCGACAGATCTAGCCAATTATACAGCTCTGAATGATCTGAAGGTGTATGTATCTCTGCGAGACGTCAAGAAACATACGATGACATTGGTAAAGGTCAATACCGGTACAGCAGTGATCACCGACGCAAGCGGTGCAGAGGTGAAGAACGGAGAGCTTGTGTCTGAGGGCATGCAGCTGACTGTGAAAGCCGCCGCTGGCAGCAAAGCGATAGATAAGGTAGTAGTTACTCATAGCGTAGAAATTACGACCAGTGGTGATGGACTAACTAGAACCTTTGTTACCCCTAAAGCCGACTTTACGGTAACCGTCACCTTCGGCGAAGTGACGCCTCCTACCCCTGTCGTAAAATATGCTGTGTATGTAACTTCGGCAGGCAAGGGTACACTGAAAGTGATGAATGGCAAAAAGGAAGTGATGAATGGCGACGAAGTGACTGCGAATACGGAACTGACGATCACCGCGACAGCCACGAAGGGCAACAAACTGACTTCGCTGTTGTATAACGGCTCGACCATTGCCAGCGGTGCGAAGAAGATGGTGACGGAGGCTACAACGATCTCTGCCGTCTTCACCGCTGATCCCGATCCTACGCCAACAGTTATTGCTGTTAAAGGTGTCAGTGTGGACGCTGCGACGAAGGCGCTGGTTGTAAAAACAGGCTTTACGCTCAAGGCAGCCATCAACCCTACAAACGCAGACAATCAGAAGGTAACTTGGACAAACAGCAACCCAATGGTTGCCAGCGCAACCGGTACCGGTTTGGAACTGAAGGTGACCGCCCTAAAGGCAGGTACGACTACGTTTACGGTGACTACCGACGAGGGCAAATTTACCGCTACCTGCGTGGTTACAGTAACTGCTGCTACTGGTCTGGAAGAGTTTGGCACGACGCGCGTCTATCCGTTGGGTGGTGCTATTTGTGTAGACCCTGCTATGCCGCTTGAAGTATCCGTAGTAAGCATGGCAGGCGCCATGGTTTACCGCGATCAGCTGACGACGGTTTATCAGATCCCGGTAGCTTCCGGTGTCTATCTGGTACATCTGAGTGATGGCAAGAATCAAGGCACGATGAAGGTAATCGTGAAGTAAGCACAAGTCTTATATTTAGATAACAATCAAAAGAGGGCAGCCCCGTAATGGGAGCTGCCCTCTTTTCAATTTTGAGCAGAGCGATAAGCGACTGTTTGGTGGCTGTTTTTAGTCTTGAAAAGTATTGGAAGAGACATTTGCTTTAGTCGTAGATAAGGCTGAATAGGTTGTCGGTCGTGAAGATTTCGTTTGCTACCGTCAGGATCTCCTCAGCGGTGAGGTTTTCTACTTTGGCAAAGACTTCGGGCAGGGTCTCATAACGGTTGTAATGCAGGCAGCTTTTGCCTAGTCCGAGGAAGACACCCTCTTTATTGTCTCCAGAGACGCCTAGTTGACCGATCACCTGTTTCTTGGCGGAGGCTAGTTGCGAGGCGGAGAGCTTTACGTCGCGCACCTTTGCCAGCTCTTTATGCACTAGGGAAAGGGCTTTTTCCATATTCTTGGGGTCGGTGCCAAAATAGATATTGATAAGGCCGGTGTCGGTGTAGGAACATACGTTCGACTCCACATTATATACTAGTCCGTGCTTCTCGCGCAAGGAGACGTTCAGGCGGTTGTTCATACCCGGACCGCCCAGTAGGTTGTTGAGCAGGAAGAGCGGCAGGCGTTTGTCGTCGTGCATGCTGTAGGCGCGTCCTCCGATTAGCACGTGCGCTTGGTGGGTTTCTTTATGCTCACGATGTGCACAGGGGGCAATGAGTAAGGGCGCCAGCCGGTTGCGGGGGGCGATTGGAAAGGAGATGTCGCTTAGAGCAGTTTCGGCCATGCGGACGATCTTCTTGAAGTCTACCCGCCCCATAGAGAAGAACACCATGTTTTCAGGGGCGTAAAAACGTTGCGTAAAGGAACGACCTGACTGCGAGTCAAAGCTCAGCAGCGAAGACTCGCTGCCCAGGATGTTATGTCCCAGCGCGTGGCCGGCAAAGAGTTGGTTTTCGAACTCATCAAAAATCAGTTCCGAAGGGCTGTCTTCGTAGGAGTTTATTTCGTCCAGAATGACGTCTACCTCCTTCTCGATTTCCTGTTCGGGGAATTGGGAGTGAAACATTAGGTCGGTCAGCAATTCGAAGGCGCGTGCGTAATGTTCGTCCATAAAGATGGAGTAGATAAAGGTCTCCTCCTTGGTGGTATAGGCATTCAGCTCGCCGCCTACATTCTCCATCCGGTTGAGGATGTGCCAAGCGCGGCGCTTCTCGGTTCCTTTAAAGATCATGTGTTCCACGAAATGCGCCAGACCGAACTCGTTCGGCTCTTCGTCTCGTGTGCCGGCGTTTACTGCAAAGCCACAATAAGAAACAGGCGAATCGGTCGGCAAATGCGCAATGCGCAAACCGTTAGATAGTATATGTGTGAAGTAATGCATTCCTTTTACTTAATTAATATCGCACAAAACTACGACATTTACCCGCAATAACATACACAATAATCGATTATTCCGGTTATTCAGTTTTCCCACTACAGCCACACGGGTTGTTTGGCGGCAGGGAAAACAAGTTATTATAGAAAAATAAGGGATAGGCGTATACGAGTACGGTTAAAATTAGATACTTTTGCAAACGGTTATAGTTGCTTAAACAGTTAGATAAGAATAGATATGATAAACGAAGAAATCTCGTTCATACTGGAACAGGAAGCGAAAGCAGTGCGTAACATCCCGGTGACTTCGGGATATGAAGAGGCGGTAACGCTGATTGTGAAGCATGTACATGAGTTGGGCGGAAAGCTCATCACCAGCGGAATGGGCAAGGCGGGACAGATTGCAATGAATATTGCCACCACCTTTAGTTCTACCGGTACACCAGCCTCCTTCCTTCACCCTAGCGAGGCGCAGCATGGCGACTTGGGTATTGTGCGAGATCATGACATTATGCTCCTTGTATCCAATTCCGGCAAGACGCGTGAACTAGTAGAGTTGTTGCAACTGACGCGCGGACTGGCTCCCAATATGCAGTTTGTGGTCATCACCGGTAATCCTGAAAGTCCGTTGGCAGAAGCAGCAACTGTTTGCCTGCTAACCGGAACGCCGAAGGAGGTTTGTCCGCTCGGGCTGACCCCTACCACTTCCACAACGGTGATGACCGTCATCGGCGACATCCTAGTGGTAGGCACCATGAAGCGCATCAACTTCAGCAACACAGACTACGCAAAACGTCATCACGGTGGCTACCTCGGATCGAAAAGCCGCGAACAAAGCAAGAACGAATCCTTATGAGAAAAGTAATCGGCATTGGTGAGACCATTTTGGACATTATCTTTAAAAACGAGCAACCGCATGCGGCAGTGCCAGGCGGTTCGGTGTTTAACGGGTTGGTAACGCTGGGGAGGCTGGGTGTGCCCGTCTCCTTCATCAGTGAAGTGGGTAACGACAGGGTGGGAGACATCATACGCCGTTTTATGGTGGCGAATCATATCTCGACTGATTTCGTAGACCGCTTTCCGGATGGTAAGAGCCCTATCTCGCTCGCTTTTTTAGATGAGAACAACAATGCCAATTACTCCTTTTATAAAGACTATCCTTCCCAGCGGTTGGAAGTACCCCTGCCGCAGATCAATGAGGATGATATTTTCATCTTTGGCTCTTATTATGCCCTCAACCCCGCTCTACGCGAGCGGATGGTGGAGTTTTTGGAATATGCAAAGGAGCGTAAGGCTATTATATATTACGATCCGAACTTTCGCAAATCGCATGTACACGAAGCCATACGCCTAAGGCCAACCGTGCTGGACAATTTGGAGTATGCCGACATTGTGCGTGGATCGGATGAGGACTTCGAGAATCTGTTTAAGAAGACCGACCCTCAGAAGGTCTATGTCGACGATATTAAGTTTTACTGTAAGCGCCTGATCACCACCCATGGGGCAGGGGGCGTAAATCTCTTTGCCGGCGACGTCGTGACCCACTTCGACGCGCCGACCATCACACCGGTCAGCACCATTGGGGCGGGAGATAATTTTAATGCCGGCATCCTGTACGGCCTCCTAAAGCAAGGCGTGCGCCATAATGACTTAGACTCCATTACCCCTGCTACTTGGAAGGAAATTATCCATTGCGGGATGGACTTTGCAACCGAAGTATGCACCAGTTACGACAACTACATCAGCGAGCAGTTTGCCGAGGAGTATGCAGGTAAGTATTAAATATCATTAAGCGTCGTACAAGCATGAGCAGAAAGCCTTACCTTTGTAAGGAAAGCATACACCATCATTAAGAACAATGTTAGAACGAATTCTTTTTCTGCTGACTAGTATGACCACATTTGTTGGTTGCACGTCCATAAATGCACCGGAAATACGAACACTTTGTCTGCGCGATGAAATAGGAAACTATGTTATTAAGTGGGAGACGGATCCGGAGATTCGGGGCGTAATGAAAATGTATGTTTCCGATGACCCCAATAGTTTTGACATGACTCAGCCTGCTGGATCGGCTGATATGGATGAAGGAGTGGCGACCTACATCACGAATGACAATACGCAGCGCAAATACTTCTACCTCTCCTTCAACGATAAATATTATCAGACGGTTGGTGCGCGCGCCATCCCGATGGACAGCGTGCAGAACTTGCGCGATATGGGTGGCTACTTCACGAAGCGTAACCGAATGACCCGCTGGGGGGAGGTCTTTCGCTCCGGTCAGCTCGGTAATGTGACCGAATGGGACTCCATGCGGCTCGATAATCTGAAGATAAAGACTATTATCGACCTGCGTACCCTGCGTGAGTCACAAATGGCACCTATTCGATATATGAAAGCAAACATTCTGCAAATACCCGTCAGTATCGGAAATATTGACGACCTGAACGCTCGCTTCAGCGAAAAACGAATTCGTAAGGGGGATGCCATTGTGTATATGCAAGACCTCTACCTGCAATTTCTGACAGCCAATAGCGAACAGTATGCGAAAGCACTGGCGCAGTTCTTTAACAAAGACAATTATCCTATCCTCTTTAACTGTTCTTTTGGAAAGGATCGTTCGGGCTTCTTGGCAGCCATGTTGCTGGCCACGCTCGGTGTGTCCGAAGAAGAGATTATGAAGGACTATTTGGCCTCCAACGACTATATAAAATTGGATAATCTGGCCTATCTGGCCGATATGTTCAACACCGATGGGCAGGAAGCCATTACAGTACTTCTCTCTGCTAATGAGAGCTTTTTGACTCCTGTCCTCCAGAAAATAAAGAAAGATTATGGCTCTATCGACAAGTATCTGAGCAAAGAGCTTCACGTAACGGATAAAAACAGGGCGCAATTAAAAGAAATAATGCTTTATCGATAAGAATCCGAATTATTTACGTACATTTGCAAATTCCATATGAAATATATTACATATACACATATCACATTTTGAAAACATTTGAAGAATTAGGAGTTGCCGCACCTATATTAAAGGCAATCCAAGAGATGGGATTCGAATCGCCCATGCCCGTACAGGAAGAAGTGATTCCTCTCTTACTGGGAGACGATAACGACGTAATCGCATTAGCACAAACAGGTACCGGAAAAACAGCCGCATTCGGTCTTCCAATCCTGCAGAAAATAGATGTGAGCAAATACCAGCCTCAAGCACTCATTCTTTGTCCTACTAGAGAGCTTTGCCTGCAAATTGCAGACGACTTAAACGACTTTTCCAAGTATATTGACAACTTGAAGGTTCTTCCGGTTTACGGAGGTTCCAGCATTGACAGCCAAATAAAGGCGCTTAAACGTGGCGTACACGTTGTAGTGGCTACACCGGGACGTCTACTTGACTTGATGAACCGTCGCACTGTAGATTTAGGTACCGTGCGAAACGTCATCATGGACGAAGCAGACGAAATGCTTAACATGGGCTTTACTGACAGCATCAATGCTATATTGGCTGAAGTTCCAGAATCGCGCAACATGTTACTCTTCTCTGCTACTATGCCTCAGGGTATTGCCAGCATTACGAAGAAGTACATGAAGAATCCGAAAGAGATTGTTATCGGTAAGAAGAACGAAGGAAACAAAAACATCAAGCATATCTACTATATGGTGCAGGCGCGCGATAAATATCAAGCCCTGAAGCGTATTGCGGATTATTACCCCAATATCTATGGCATCGTATTTTGTCGTACCCGTAAGGAGACGCAGGAGATTGCCGACAGATTAATACAGGATGGCTACAACGCCGACTCGCTGCATGGCGAACTGAGCCAGCAACAGCGTGACGCTGTGATGCAGAAGTTCCGCCTCAAGAACATTCAACTACTGGTTGCTACCGACGTAGCTGCCCGCGGTCTGGACGTGGACGACCTGACGCACATCATTAACTACGGTCTGCCGGATGAAGTAGAATCGTATACACACCGTAGCGGACGTACAGGACGTGCCGGAAAGACCGGTATCTCCATCGCCATTGCTCACGTTCGTGAGAAAGGCAGAATCCGCGAGATAGAGCGCATTCTGAACAAACGCTTCGAAAAGGGAGTGATGCCGACAGGACATGAAATCTGCGAAAAGCAACTCTTCAACCTTGTAGATCAGATCGAGAAGGTAAAGGTAAACGAAGAGGAGATCGCAACCTTGATGCCGGACATCTATCGCAAATTGGAATGGTTGGATAAAGAAGATATTATCAAACGTGTTGTTTCTTTGGAATTCAATCGTATGATAGACTATTATAAGGACGCAAACGAAATACAGGAAGTAGACGAACGTGCTCCCCGCGAACGCGGTGAGCGTGGCGAAGTAGGTGCCCCACGCCGCTCTTTTGAGGCTGAAAGTGGCTATTCACGCTTCTTCATCAACTTCGGTAAAGCTGACGGACTATTCCCCAATCAGTTGATCGAACTGATCAATAAATGCGTTCCCGGCAAGGTACAGATCGGTAAAATCGACCTGCGCGACAACTTCTCATTCTTTGAAGTAGAAGAAAAAGAGGCAACACGCGTTATGGAAAGCATGAACGGATTCGAAGTGGAAGGCAGACGCATCTCCGTAGAACCCGCTCAAGGTCACAAAAGCGAAGGCGGCGGTTATAGCCGTGGTGGTGGCAGTAGCTACAGCCGTGGTGGAAGCGGCTCTTATGGTGGTGGCTACAAAGGCAAACGCGATGGCGGCAAAGACGGCGGACGTTCCTTTGGTAACAATGATCGTGGAGGCGACAAACCTTGGCGACGTAGCTCTTCCGATCGCGATAGTCGCAAAAAGAAATACTAAAAGACGACAATTCCCTATAAAGGAAATTTATAAAAAAAGCCTCAGATTGTAAGTCTGAGGCTTTTTTTATGCGAACAAAGAGGAAGTCAGTTGCTCAACCGTATAATTCAGGAAAAGAACGTACATAGATTACCGTCCTCCCTTTGTTGGTTAGCAAACAGTTTGTATCTTTAGCCACTCAAATAAGAATAAACAAATTGAAATGAAGAAACTTGTTAGCCTTGTGTTCGCGCTATTTTACTTTGCAGCCGGACATGCTCAGGAGATCGAATTTTCTCAGCCCGTGAACCATCCGGAGAGTTGTACCAGCATTATGGTCGGTAAGAAAGCGTCAGCAGACGGCTCAGTCATCACCAGTCATACGTGCGATGGTAATTACCGTAGTTGGATGGACATCGTGCCGGCACAAACGTTCGAACACGACACAACAGTCCTGATTTATACCGGACGGATGCACACTGAGTTTGCCGACGACCAGAGCCGCATGCAGCTCAAAGGTTCCATCCCCGAAGCACGTACTACCTATCAATTTCTCAACACTGCCTACCCCTGCCTAAACGAAAAGCAACTTGGCATTGGCGAAGCCACCATCACCGGACGGAAAGAGCTAGTCAACGAAAAAGGTCTGTTCTGCATCGAGGAGTTGGAGAAGATTGCCTTGCAACGCTGTACCACTGCTCGCGAAGCCATCCTTCTTATGGGGCGGTTGATTGCTGAGTATGGTTATTGCGACTGGGGCGAATGTCTCACCATTGCCGATCCGAAAGAGGTGTGGCACTTCGAAGTCTTTGGTGAAGGTAAGGCTCAGGTTGGTGGCGTATGGGCAGCCATCCGCATCCCCGACGACCATGTGGGCGTATCGGCCAACATCCCTCGTATCTCCGCCCTTAACCTAAAGGATAAAGAGAATTGCATGGCTTCGGCCAACGTGATGGAGGTAGCCAAGAAGTTGGGTTACTGGGACGGTAAGGAGCCCTTTAGCTTCTGGAAAGCCTACAGTGGCAACAAGAAGGCCTTCAACATCCGCGAATATTTTATCTTTAGTACACTTGCCCCCTCTCTCAACCTTTCGTATGACGCAGAGGAGCTACCGATTAGCGTGAAGCCGGATCAACCGGTCGCTGTTACGGACGTAATGGCCATGCTCCGCCAGACCTACGAAGGCACCCGGTGGGATATGACCCAAAATCTCAAAGTAGCCGTTAAGAAGGACGGTAGCGATGAGAAAGACACCATTATCAGTCCGGTAGCTAATCCGTGGATGATACCGGCAACAGTAGCCATGCTCAACGGCGTTAAGGAGGGAACGGTGGAGCGTTTTCGTCTTATATCCGTACCGCAATGTTCTTATTCGCACGTCATTCAACTGCGTGACTGGTTACCCGACGCCGTGGGAGGTGTTGCCTGGATTGCTTTCGACAATCCAGGGGAAAGTCCCCGTATCCCTATCTTTGCCGGTACGACCGCACTGCCTGCCTCTTTTGAGATCTGCGGACAGCACCGTTATCGCGAAGATGCTGCCATCTGGCGTTACCGTAGCGCTAACAAGCTGGCGACCGTGCGCTGGGGGCTGACTCGCGATCTGATGAACAACGCCATTGCTCACTTTACCGACAAGGGGCAAACTGAACTCTCCTTTGTGGAGGCAGAATATGCCCGCCGGGTACAGGAAAAGGGCGTCAAGGCTGCTGGTAGCTTCCTTACGGGGTACACAGCCGACTTTGCCGGAGCCACCATGCTGCGTTGGCAGGAATTGGGCGATACGTTCTGGAAAATGTTTGCTCGCGGCTTTTAATTTGTAATTGATCATTAAACAACATACAATCTTATGAAAACACTTTTTCTTACATGTGCGCTGGCGCTTAGTGCAACCGGCGCGTTTGCACAAGGTTATCAGTTTACAGAAATTGCAACCGTACCCGCTACTTCTGTCAAGAACCAAGCTTCTACCGGTACCTGCTGGTGCTTTGCCTCTACCTCATTTATGGAGTCGGAATTGCTGCGCATGGGCAAAGGCACTTACGATCTCTCCGAAATGTTTATCGTACGTCAAAAGTACATGAACCAGCTGCAAGATAATTATGTGCGCCATGGAGAGGGAAACATTGGTCAGGGCAGCCTCTCGCACACCTTCAAGCATGCTTTCGACCAAGTAGGGATCGTGCCTGAAGAGGTTTATACCGGCATTAACTACGAGTCAGAACGCCACAACCACAGTGAAATGGTTAGCTACATCCAGTCCGTAGCCAATGCGGCTGTCAAAATGAAGAAACGTAGCCCGGAGTATAACGAGTTGATAAATAGTATATTTGATATTTATCTAGGTAAACTGCCGGAACGATTTACTTATCAGGGAAAAGAATATACCCCAAAGAGTTTTGCAGCTTCCCTTGGTCTGAAGATGGACGATTATATCGAGCTAACCAGCTTTACCCATCATCCTTACTATACGAAGTTTGACGTAGAGGTAACAGACAATTGGGAACACGAGTTGATGTACAATCTGCCGCTGGACGAACTGATCGAAACAGCAGACTATGCCCTCAAGAACGGCTTCAGCGTATGCTGGGACGGTGATGTTAGCGAGAAGGGCTTCTCTTTTAAGAACGGCGTAGCCATCAATCCGGAGGTAACGAAGGTTGAGGACTTTTCCGGCACTGACCGTGCGCGTTTCGAGAAGATGGACGAGAAGGAACGTTTGGGCGAAGTGTATAAGTTCGAACAACCCTATCCAGAAATCGTCGTTACGCCGGCCATACGACAGGCAGGTTACGAGAGCTTTGTAACAACCGACGACCACTTGATGCACCTAACCGGACTCACGAAGGATCAGAACGGCACGAAGTATTACATAACTAAGAACTCATGGGGCACGGAACGCAATAAATTTGGCGGCTATCTGAATATGTCCGAGAGTTTTGTACGCGCCAAGACCATCTTCATTATGGTACATAAAGACGCTATCCCGAAGGCCATTCGCGCCAAGTTGGGACTCTGAGCCGAACCCACATTGAGCTACATCCTTCATCTGCGTGTAGTTTTGTATGACAAAAAAGCACTCATGCTTTCCTGGAATGACCTTAAAATAGAAATATCCGAATCTCCTTTCACAGTCATAACATCGTGACGA
>JAVVRI010000040.1:0-19546 GCA_036654795.1 Tannerellaceae bacterium | reverse complement strand
GGGTGCTCGCAAAAACTTAAAAAAAAAAAACTTCCTAAAGTTGTTTACATACAATAGATAACACCGCCTATTTTTTTAAGATAGGCGGTCTTCTCTATTTAATACCCGCTTTATTTACAATTTTCTTTGATAAGTTTCTCCACAACCGGGTCGCCTAGCTCCTTGGCTTTGGTGAAGGCGGTACAGGCCTCGGCTTTCTTTTCCTGACGAAGGTAGCAGATGCCACGAAGGCGGTAGCAAGAGGCAAAGTCAGGAGCTAATACGAGTGCCTTCTCTATACTAGCCAACGCCTTCGGATAATCCTGCATACGAAGGTAAACAGAAGCCTCTTCAGCCAGATAATCCGGATTCTTATCACTGCGACGGATCGCCTCCTGAATGTCAGCCAACGCACCGGCTAGGTCGCCTAAACGAAATTTCGCCTGCTCGCGATAGTAAAAGAAACCATCGGTAACCTGCGCATTCACTAAGTCATAGTAAAGGTCGTAATCAGCAATTGCCTCCTTATATAACATCAGACGCAATTTCAGATCGACACGCTCAAGCACATAAGGAGCAGCCTCCTTTGATATCGGCGTACCACAACGCACCACAGCACTGTCCAACAAAGCAATCACATCGCTTATATTCGTGTTTGGCACATTTATTTTAGCTTTAGCAGCCCAGTAGAAAGAGACCGGCGAAGCCATTGGGCTGTTATTGACCTGCATATAGGCTGCAAAAGCAGGTTCGTATGCTTGCAAGTAGAAATAGATATCGCCCTCCAACTGATGATAGATAGGCAGATCCTCTTCACTGATCGCTTGCTGCACGGCAGTCATAGCGGCCTGAATATTCCAAGCAGGGTCAGTCAGTGTCGTATCTGATGCAGCCACACCATAAATCAACTTGGCACGGTTATAGGAGATGTCGCCTTTCTTGTCAGTATACTTTGCTGCGGTAGCAAGATCCGTTAACGCACGGTTGAGCAGAGCAGCCTGCTCGCTAGGCGTAGCAGCCATTGCGGCACGGTTATATGCGTAATGAGAAGCACGATTGATGTAGCCATCAGCAGAAGTAGGAAACGTGGCGACGAAATCGTTCAGCGTAGATAGATAAGTATTGGCATCCTGTTGACTTGCAAGCAGGAAGAGCGACACAAGCGCCTGATCGACCTGCTCCGGCCAAGCCTTTTTAATTCCGACAGCACTGTATACGGAGTTGAAAGCATCTGCTGAATTGATCGACAAGCTCTTTATATAGGCTGCCGATACGGCATACGAATTGTCTTTGTTGCCCGAAGCATCTTCCTGCGCCAAGCCAAACACTTCGCCATCGGCAGTAAGAATAGGGGCGCTGGCCTGACCGGTCACAAAGGGTAATGCTAATTTGTAATAGCTGTACGGATCTTTCAGTTTGGTGACCTCCGTTACTTTTCCAGCCGTAAAGGCAACGGCTTTACCGGATGTATAGGGTAGCAAATAGGCCTCGCTTCCCACAGCAACAGGCTCGACAGCCAATGAGAGAAAGGCTACTTTCTTTGGCACTGCCACATTGAAGCGAATCACATCATACAAATCATCAGCGCCCGAAATAGAGGTAACAGCATATTCCTTTCCGTCCGTATCCGTCACCGTTGCGCGGACAGCACCTTTAAAAATAGCATAAGAAGCAAACGCTCCACCATTTTCATCTATAAAGAAACCAGTGCCACTATGCAGCTTTGTGTTGTCCTTACCATAGGTTGTAACGGTTACTACCGCCTTCTTCCCTTTATCCATCCATTTAGGAGCATTCTTTTGCGCTGCTGCCGTCAGGCAGATACAGCAAGCAAACATCAATAAAAGTATTTGTTTCATTTCAATCAGAGTGTATTAACATGATATGCGTGCAAAAATAACGATTTATCCGATACTGATAGCAGAAACAAGCACAATATGTCTAAAGAAGGGCATAATACATCAACTATACGACAGACGATGACTTTTCTCGCCGTTGCGCTGCACGTATGTTAGATCGGTAGGCCAAGCAAGCAGCAGGAAAATAGACCAAGCATTGCAGCCAAAGGGTGATATACTCTGTACGAATGCCCGCCAAAGAAGCATCCATCGAATCCAGCTTGACGAATGCAAGTGTGGCTGGTGCCGCAGGAATAACACAATGAGCCGCACGCCAATACCAAGGCATCAGTTCCAATGGGTAAGAGACGCCGCTCAAGAAGATCAAACCGACCGAAAAGAAGGCAATCATCAACAAAGGCGCCTCCGCATCCGTAAAGAAGACCGACAAAGCCAGTCCCAGAAAGCAGGTAGCAAGTAGAAAGGGAATCATAAGCAACACCACGTCGAACGGATCTGCCAGATGCGGCAAGCCAAACACTACCGGCAGCAGTCCCAGCAGAAAAAGTGAAAAGACAGCATACAGCCCGACATAGACAAACGTCTTCGCCGCCACAACACGCGCCATCCAACCCAGCGAAAGTCCACCGGCAGCATAACGATGAATAGTCCCGCTGTGTCGCTCGCCTCCACTCACCATCGCGATCACCATCAGCAAGGTCTGAAAAAGAATCACCATCAGCACGGCCGGAATCAGATAACTGCCGTATCCTTCGGTATAGTTATAGAGGGCAGTGCCGGCTACTACAATCGGCTTTGCCTCAGTCAGCGCAGCCACATCGGCTTGTGGCAAGAAGACCAGCATCTCCGGCCGATACTGCGCGTTGAGTGCCAACATCGTCAGAGAAGAGGCTTCCTGCATCGCTAGGTAATAGAGGAAAGCACTCGTCGTTTCGTACATAATAAAGATAGATTCCTCTCCACGCGACACGCGTTCTTCGAAATCGTCAGGCAGGTAGAGGATGCCTACCGCCTCATCCGTCTTCATCATCTCCTTTGCGTCGGGATAGCCTATGCCGGCAGCCACCACCTCCACCTGCTCCGTAGCATCCAGCAGACGGATATAGCTACGGCTGAGCTCAGTGTCGGAATTATCCACCACCACAACCGGAGCATTACGCACCACGTCCGGAGCATACATATAATTGTAGAGCAATCCATATACAAAGATCCCTCCCAACAGTACCAACAGAATGGAATAACTACCGGCAATCGTACGAAACTCATTGCGTATCACACCAGCCAATGTTGTAAGCTGTGCCTCTTCTTTATTCAATCGTTTCATACGCATATTTATGGATAATAGCCCCCTTCAGCCGAGGAACCAGCAACAAGGCAAGCAGGATAAAGACAAACAAAACACTCACATGCTGCCACGCATAAGCAAAGCCATAATCGCCATACAGTAGGTTCTGGTTGATCTCCACAAAGTGGCGCACCGGAAAGAGATAAGACAGATAATAGACCGGTGCATACATAGAAGGAACCGGAAAGGTTACCCCCGAAAGCGTTGCTCCAAGCGAACCGACCATCGACACCACGCTAATCATCAAACTAAGTGCCGGAAAGAGAGCAAAGAGGAATACCGCCAAGGCCTGCGTTGCCACAACAAAGAGCACGGCCACCCCATTCAGCGGCCAAAAGCCACACGAAAAGGGTATCTGCATCACATCAAACAACACCCAATTGGCCAGGACGGACATCAAACTAAAAACAACCGTATAAGGAAGCAACTTCCCCATCAAAGCAACCATCATATTACCCTTCGCCACAGCCAACCACGCATCCGCCGTCCCATATTTCAGTTCGCTGCCTACCGCATAGATCGTAGTAAGTAGCAAAAGTACCTGAAGGAATATAAAGAAGAAGGGTTGGCTTAGATAGACCGAATAATCCAAATCCGGATTATACAGCGGATGGCCGGAAGCAGTAACAGGCATAAGAAATGAGCTGATCTGTTGCCCTCCTACCCCTAAGGCAGTAGCTTGCATGACGATGGGCGAAAGCGACAGCTGTCCCAACACCCCCTCAAAAGCTCCGCGCAACTCACTTCCCACACTGAGTAGCGCATAATGATAATAATAGGAAAGTACCGCCTGCCGGCCGCCTGTCACATTCGTTTCAAAGTGATAAGGGATGACAAGGTAGCCATAAATCTCCTTCGCCTCCGTAGCCCGACGAGCCGCGTCGGCATCTGTAAAATGACGTGTGACGCGGAAAGTAGGCACAGCCTCCACACTGCGCAACACTTGACGCGAAAGGGCAGTTCCGTCCTGATCGACAAGACCGATTGGGATGTTCTCCATCTGCCCGTTACCAAAGATCGTCGCCATAAAGAAGAGGCTGAACAGCGGCAAGACAATACAAACCCCTACATAGAGCCTGCGCGACACCAAGCGGCAAAGCTCCCGGCGAAGCACTGCGCAAAAGCTGCTCTTTTGCATCCACGCCTTCATTACCGAACGTTGCTTAAACGTACCAATACGGACATGCCGGGACGAAGTCCCTCCACCGGCTCATTCGGATAGGCATGAAGCTGGAAGGTCTTCAGGTCATAACTGCCCGTCTGCTTCGTAGACTTCCAAGTTGCAAAGCTACCCAACGGACTGATATAAGTGATATGAAAAGGAATCTCTTTCCGGTTAATAGCCGGCACATCCCCCAGAAAGGAGCCGCCCATACGAAAATACGGCAGACGGTCTTCACGAACGTTCAGCACCAAATGCACATCACTGAGCACGACCAAATTCATAATCGGCATACCCGCCCCAACCAACTCACCCCGCTTAGGAAAGATGGCAGCGATCTGTCCGGACTCAGGAGCGGTTAAGCGAGCATCCTGCAAAAGAGCCGTCACCTCATCCACCGTACTACGGGCAGCATCGACCATTGAGAGGGCGCTCTCCTTATCCTGCTTCTGCGCACCGTCCACAGCGAGCAGATACTGGTTATGGCAAGCCTTCTCATTGGCAACAGCTGCTTGATAGAGCGCCTCCACCTCGTCACGACGTTGGGAGGTGACCACACTGTCACGATAAAGTGCCCCAATGCGGTCGTTAGTCGTTCGGGCTAGAAGGAGGTCGGACTTCGATTTGTTCCATAGTTGCAGGACGGTGGCAATGATCTGCTCGCGTGTGCCGGCATCTATCTTTTGGTGTTGAAAGACAGCGACAGACTCTAGCGCGTTCACCTGATCATACTTAGCCCATGCTTCGGGACTATTGATCACCACAAGCGTATCACCACGAAGCACATTCTGTCCCTCTTTCACAAGGAAAGTATCAATACGTCCGGGTAGTTTGCCGGAGATGCGTATCTCGGTGGCTTCAATCTGTCCCTGTAGCAAGAGTGGCTTCTCGCCCATCAGCCACATACCGACCAATGAGATGACAACAACCGCAATCAGCACGGTTGCAAAAGAGATTGTAAGATATTTCTTCGTCTTATCCATAGCTTTACTATAATACAGTTGGTTATTCGTTTGTAAAAACAGTCTGCTCCGTTTGCGCACCATGGCGGTAAGAGGCAAAGTCCTGTGGCGTGCCGCAAACCGTCAGCAGGTTAATCAAAGCCACATCGTATGCGTAGTAAGCCAGCAGCATGGCAACACGCACCTTGGTCAGCATCACTTCGGCATCCACCACCTCAGCCGAGGTAGCCATTCCTTCCTGAAAGGAGCGTTTGCGGATGCGCAACAGTTCGTCGCTCATGCGGACAGTCGTACGAAGTGCCGCCACATCATCCAATGCATTTTGAAGCTGGCTGTAGAATTTGTCAATAGCTACCTCCAAATCCGTCACGGCCTGTTGCCTGCCGAGTGAAAGAGACTGTACGGTAAGTTTCGCCTGCTTGATACGTTTCTCGCGATCTAGTCCATCGAAGAGTGTCCACGTAAAGCCTACCCCTACCATTGTACGGGGCATAAGGTATTTATCTACGCCATGTGCATAAAGCGTCTGTTTCCCGAACAAAGCAATGTTGGGCATATAGGCCGAGCGGGCAATCTTCCCTTCATGTCCGGCAATGGCTTCTTGCAACTTCAACTGATTGACCATATAGTTGCCACCCGGCACCAATGTACGGAAATCATCAATCGGAGGTAAAAGGGTATTAATGAAAAGAGGCGTCGTTGTGCTTACCTCCTGCTCAGGTGAAAGACCAATCAGACTTTTCAATGCTTGACGGGCTACCTTCAGTTCTTTGCGAGAAGATTCCAGCTCACGCTTAGCTTCGTCCCTGCTGACCTCGGCCAGCAAACATTCGGCACGGTTAATCATACCGTTTTGTTCCAACTTGAGGGCTTGGCTGTAGTGCGTCTGCAAGGAAGCATAGGTTGCCGTGCGCACCTCTTCCACCCGCTGTCCTAGGCGTAAGGCAAAATAGTTTTGAATAAGTAAGGTCTGTTGCGCAGCGTCTACTTGGTTCCGGTTTACCTCGGCCGCCTGCACCATCGCTTTACCGATCTTGGCTGCATAGATACGCTTCCCACCGGTAAAGAGTGGCCAAGTCAGATTAGCATCCACAGACGTAATGTTTTGCGCCACAAGTGGAAAGGTTAACGTATAACTTCCAATCTTATCAAGTAGAGAAGAGATCAACCGGTCGTCCGGCAAGATGGAATGAAGATAGTCCTTTGCCGGATCAGTAAACTGATTGAGCGGCTGCCTTGCCTCCACCGGATTGGAGAGATGGACAAAAGCTCCGGAGGCAAAAAGAGAAGGATACCAAAAGGATTGCAACTTCTGTTGCTCGCTCCGTGCCCACTCCACACCCTTTCCGGCTATTTGAAGGTTTTTATTTTCTTGTTGCAACAGTGTCATCGACTGCTCCAAGCTAAGACTCAGCACCTCCTCTTGCGCAACGACAGTAAGAGGAAAGAGACAAACCAGCAGCAGGGCTCCGGTTCTTATAATTCCAGTCATATAGATTATTGTATTTAGTCTAAACGAGATTGTTGAATAATAACAACAACTTCCTTCAGATTGTTCAGACAATAAAGTCTATATGGTATCCTTGATTAGTCCTCTTCTTCCTGTCCCGGAGCGGCGTGAAGTATAAACGTAGTAGCTCCCATCGTAACGACGGCACCTTCCAGAATGCGTGCTTGTTCCCGCTTACCAAGACAGACGCTGCGCAGGAAAGTACCCGTCAGGCTGGGAAAGTCGCGTAGGGTGTAAAGATATTTACCCTCATGATCCTGCTTTACGTTGACAACGCAATGCTTGCGCCCCATGCTTGGGTCGGCGCTGATGATCGGCAGGTCTACCCCGTCCGTATCCTTGTTTCTCCGACCAATCACATTGTCGCCCAGAACAAGTGCCAGCTCTTGACGAAAGCCGAATGTATTTTCTAGTACGGTGATGTATCCACAAGAAAAGTCTGCTTCCTTTACCTCTTTTTCTTCTCCCATATCGGTATGCACAATCTTTTGCCCCAGTCTCACCTTAAACTGCGAACCACATTGGGAACAAACAAAAGCTAATGCTTTACCTTCGGGATATTTCGTTTCATCAAATGATAACTGCTGGTCACATTTCGGACAGAATACTCTTTTCATATTTACTACCTTTGCGGATCTATAATTCTTGTTTCACCCGCAAAGGTAGTTATTTTAGGCGAAAGCAACCCGTCTGAGCGCTGTTTTATTCATTCCGTCCTCCATTAATACCCCGAAGGTTTCGCGCTTTTACAGAACCGTCACTTCGTCGATAAAGAGCCAAGCGGGATAACCTACGCCATAATGCCAAGAGGGGCAGGTCTTAGTTCCCTCGATCTCCACTTTGATATAACGGGCAGAGACGGGAGACGGCGTTTCACATTTCACGCCGACAAACTTAACCTTGGGTGAGCGATCTTCCGGTAAACTCTTTTCGCCAAACGGACGGTAGTTCTGATTGTCGGAAGAGACGGAGTAACGAACGCCCTTGGGCAGCAAAATCCAACCTCCTAGTTGATGCAGGAAGTCCCCTTCAATTGAGCGGAAGGCCGTCTCCTTCCCCAAATCGAGGATAAAGGCAGCATCCACCCCCTCCCAGCCTACCCAGCTTTCCACAAAAGTAGTCCCTCCAAAGAGTTCGTCCGTCAGGGCTGTTTCGCCCAAAGCCTTATACTTTCCCGATGGCGCAGTTTGCCAGATCACCTGTGCCCCCTTAGCCAAGTTTCTGGCTTTGCCGGGCAGATAACGCTCAGCATACAACTGGCAGTACTCTGCCGGCGGATTATTTCGCTCGTTTAAGGTAGGAACGGCAAACTCGCGCGTACGCTGGTCGAATAGGGCTAACTCTGCTTTCAGCTCACCTAAGTCGTGGTTTCCCTCGGCACGGGCTATTTCCAGCCCGGCATATTGCAGTGGCAGGCGGGAGAGTTGCACGCGTTTTAGCAACACAACGTCACCGGCAACAGCCTGTTCCGCCTGATCGAACAACTCGTTATAACGCTTCCGACAATGCGTATTGAGCATGCCGTCCTTGTGCGTCACGGGCGAATCATAGATCCACAACCGCTTCCCGCTAGCCAGCAAACCGCCTTCGAGCAACTTTTCATACTGATAAAGAAAGGGAGCCGCCGCCCCGTAATAGCCGTCCATAAACGAACGCATCAGAGAGTCGGCGTTCTGGTAAGGGTTCCACATTAGCTTGCTGACCATATAGGCACGCATCTCCGGGAAGTCGCCCCCTTTCGAACCGCCAATTTGGGAGAAGTGCATCGTGGCATGGTGCTCTTTAAAGAGCTGTATGTTCTTTTGCAGAATAGGGAAATTGGGAAAGGGGGAGACAAAGTTATCGAAGTTGATACCGTAGTCCCACACAAAAATGTTCCGGCTGATAGCCGCCCATCCCTTAAGTGCCTTCATAAAGTCGCGCCCGGAGGCATTATCGGTCAGCGGCACCTCACGATCGCAGTCGATGTCGCAGAGCATGATGTTTACGTTCGGCAGTGGCTTGACCTGCTTCGGCGGATGCATGGTGTAAAGATAGGCCAACGTAGAGAACTCTTTGTCCGGAAAACGAGCTGCCAGCTTATTCAGAAAATGGATCAAACTGCCGGAAGGCCCCCCCTCCTGCTCGTCCAACGCTTGGCAAGCCGGGCAGCTACAATTCGTATGGTTGCCGTCATTCTGGCTGACAGAGATCATCTTCATCCCCGGATTAGCCTGAAAGATCGAGTCAATCCGGCTGGCAGCCAGCTCAAACACCTCCGGATTCGTCAAGCACCACTGGCTGGCCTTTCCCGGACGACGTTCGCCCTTGATGAATGAATAGTATTCGGGGTGCGTGGCGCCATAGGTCTCGGAAGGCAGAATGCGGTCGAACGTATGCACCCATAGGCCACCGGCAAACACTTCAGCCGCGTCTTCAAAGCGAAACCATTGCTTGTACACGGGATCTTCAGTCATAGCGTAACACTGGCTTTGCCGATGACGGAAAGCAGGATTCTCCGCGCGGTCGATCCGTGGGAGGGTAAGCGTCTGCTGCTTGGTCAGTGTGTAGGCATTCGCGCCATAGTAGGCCACGCCCAGATAATCTTCCAACAAGGTTACAGCGCCATAGACGGAACCTTTGTCCCCTCCGCTGCTGATGTAGCAGATACCCTGATCCGTAGTCAAACGGAAGCCATCTTCCGTCAGACCGGACACGTCTCCTTTGCCAAGGACGATGTCGCCTTTTTTCGGCATCTGCTCAGGCACGATGGGAAGGGTGGCGCCACTGATCCGCTGCACAAAGTCTTGCAGCAAAAGGGCGGCCTTGGTGTCCGCCGAATGCGTCTTATCAACCAAAATGCGTGCCAGCGGTTTCCCCTCTTTGACCAGCATGACCTGTGCACTAACACTTGTTGCTGCAAATAGGAAGCAGGCAACACAAAATTTCGTGATTCTCATGATTATTCTTTCTCGTTCTATTAGGCTAACAAACCTAGTCAAAAAAATCAAGACATCCAACAAAAGTGGTGTTTTTTAGGGACAGTTGTCGGCTACATGCAGAGTAGGGTATTTTGTGTATAACAGGTGTTGAGGTGTTTTTTAGGGACAGTTGTCGGCTACATGCAGACATACTAGCTCTAACGTGCAGTATATTAATAGAAAAGGTATATTATCTTGCTCTTTTTCTTATATGCAATTATACTTTTGAGCCGGCTCAAAATAGATTTCGACCATGCTAATAATTGTTTTTGAGCCGGCTCAAAATTGATTTTGAGCTAGCTCAAAAGTATAATTAGAGTAATGCTTTGATCTAAATAGTGGTATAGAAAGGACTAACAGTTCGGACGAATGTATTACAAGAATAAGTTTGCTTCTGTCACCACCTGTCCATCGAATAAATTGATCACTCGTCCTGCATATCCGGAATCATGTTGTGAATGTGTTACCATAACAATGGTAGTGCCTTCCTTATTGAGTTCACTTAACAACTCCATCACTTCTTTACCATTTTTAGAGTCCAGGTTTCCGGTAGGCTCATCGGCAAGTATCAGCTTCGGATTAGAAACTACGGCACGCGCAATGGCTACGCGTTGTTGCTGACCTCCGGATAGTTGTTGCGGAAAGTGCTTGCTGCGATGCATGATTGCCATTCGTTCCATAGCAACTTCTACGCGACGTTTACGTTCAGCAGCCGGAATACCCATGTAAAGTAGCGGTAATTCTATGTTCTCGTATACATTCAGCTCGTCAATCAAGTTAAAACTTTGGAACACGAAACCAATTACACCTTTACGCAGACTGGTACGCTGTGCTTCTGTATATTTGGACACCTCTTTTTCATTCAGATAATATTCTCCTTCTGAAGGATTATCGAGTAACCCAAGAATATTCAACAAAGTAGACTTTCCGCAGCCTGATGGTCCCATGATGGCAACAAATTCTCCATCTTTCACTTCGATGTTTACGTTGTTCAAGGCTAAAGTTTGTACCTCTTCTGTCTTGAAAATCTTCTGTAAATTTACGGTCTTAATCATAATCTTATGTTTTTTTAGTTAGTAAATATTGTATCTATCTATTCGCTTTTGATAATCTCCGCCGGATTAATATGCATAATGCGATGTATTTTAAATGCAGTGGTTGCCACTATTAAAGCTGCAATTCCTATGAATAGTCCCATTCCCCACAACCAAAAGTTGAAAGTGGATAAAAATGAATTATCACTAAGAATTTGGGTTGTCAAGAGATAGGTCAGCGGGAATGCTACCGCAAATGCCAATAGATAGATTATGCAGTAGCTTTTTCCAAATATCAGAGCTATAATACGTGGGGTTGCTCCGTTTATTTTACGGATAGCCACCTCTTTTCTACGATTCATCGTATCCAAAGAAATGGAAGAATAGATGCTGAGCACTACCAGCAACAGGCTGATGCCTGCCAGCAGAGCGGCAATATCACGTGCCAACTCAACAACTGAGTAGGACATTTGTTTCTCCTCATCGAGTTTGTAAATAGACAAGGAGATGCTTTCGGACACATACCGACGGCATATCTCTTCTATCTTTTTTATAGCAGCGTCCACATCCCCGTTAACACCGACCTGAAAATAGAAAGAATAGGCTTCTTCGCTTGGGAAGAAAACAGAGCCTTGGATATATTTCGAGTTTAGTTCTTCTTTGTATAAACCTTTATAAATTCCGCCAATACGATAGGTCTCTTCGTTCAGAGTTACCATACCCTTTACGGAATCCTGCTCTAGTTGAAGTGCAAAAGCCTCACTGATATAGACTACTCCTTTAGCCTCAGCTTCAGACTGCTTACCTTGTAAAGGGATGTGAAACAAGGTAAAGTAATCGGGAGAACCACCCTGCATCAGCAATTGAATGGAATTTCCGTTGGCCTTCTGATAAGAGACATAAGTATAACCACTTGAATGGGACTTTTCACTGCGATAAGTAAAAACGATATGTTCTATATCCGCCATCTGCCGGATATCTGCTAGTACAGTTTCTTTTTGTTTGTTCAGTGTAATGCTATTGATGTTCAACCGAATGATACGCTCTGTTTCATTTTTGGATAGAGGATTATAGATATTGTCACTCATCTTTTCAAGATAGAAAGCCATGTTGGATGCTATTCCAAGAAAGAAGATACAGATGCAAAGTTGTACTCCGAGCATTGCATGGCGGAAACCATGATTGGTATGGTTTCGGTGAATCCGATGAATGACGCTCACATGTTGCAACCGATAAATAGGAATCAGAATAACAAGGATGCATACAACCAACAGCTTCAGGTATATCAGTATTTGATTTTCAATCAATTCGGAGGGATGATGAGGGATCATTTTTTCTGCCGGTATGTACGAACAGATCCACGGAACAACGATTTCGGTCATGGCAAGTGATAAAAAGAGAGTCACCGTAAACATCCATCCTACTTCGGCAAAGAGTAAGCAGAATAAGCCTTTAGAGTCAGAACCCATACACTTACGCAAAGCAAGTTCGCGCTGGCGGTTGTAGAACATCTGGATGATGAATTTCAGGAAATTGATAATACCCGACAATAATATCAATGAAGAGAGGAAGCGGATGAAAAGGATAAAAGCATTGTGACTCAATGAACTATACCGATCGGCTAGTCTGGTGACGATATAGTGCATCGTATCGGTATCCCGGCTTACCTTCATTTGTTCCAGTAATCGGTTCACTTCTTTGAAGTCGGCATCGGCAGTTAGTAATCCTTGCACTTGAAGTATGCCCATAAAGGTACTTTCTTCGTAAGGAATGAAAACATCGGCCTCTATACTCAGCTCCATATCCAAATCAGAAACAACATTGACAATCCGAAAGAATTTCTTCTCCCTCTTTTCTTCGGTAGTAACGAAAGTAACAAGCATATCTATTGGATTTTGCTTGCCACACACTTTGCGAGCACAGCTTTCGGAAATCACTACCTCATCTGGCGTTTGTGGCAAGCGAGTTCCATAAAGTAGCTTTGCATCGTAAAAAGTAAAGAATGCATTGTTGGTGGTTCGGTAATTGAGTTGGAAAGGAAGTTCTTGTTGTTCTTTATCTATAAACAACATTTCTGCATCATTCTTGAATGAATGGTAGCTGATTAGTTCAACTCCCGGAATACTTTTCTCTTCCAGAACCTTTATTTCATTGGCGCGAAACAGCCATATTTGACTTTTATCAGGATTGTTCTCGATAGGCATTTTAAAGTCCACCCGGCGTTCATAATAGGGAAGTGAGTGAATACTTCCCTCTATCTTGTCGATAAAAAAGCCGACTATTGAGAAACAAACCATTCCAACAGAGAGACAAATGGCTGAAATCAGACTGTGTGTCTTGTATTTTAGCAGGTTGCGCAGGGCTATTTTCAGATAATGTTGTATCATACTTCATTCTGTTTTTTGATTGTTGTTTATGTTGATTATTCGCTTTTGATTACTTCCGCCGGATTCTGCCGCGCTGCTTTCCATATACGCCAACCGATGCTTGAAAAAATAATAAGTGCTACTACCGTTAAAATTGAAACATATATCCAACTATTTATCTCAGTTTGTTCCATATAGCTTTCCAACCATTTCTTCATCAGTACATATCCTGTCGGGAAAGCTATCATAGCGGCAATGCCCAATATCAGAAAATATTCTTTGATAAACATGGCTAGAATATCTTTCACTCCGGCACCATTGACTTTACGGATAGCCACTTCTTTCCTTCGTTTTTCACATGACAAGGTGATTTGCGAGAAGATTCCGAAAGCAGATATCAAGATACAAACGATGGTTGCAACTCCCAACATCTTTAAAAGTGAATTCTCCGATTTGAGATATTTATTATATTCATCTTCTTCATTGAAAAGTCGTAGACCGGCAGTAGGAAAATCAGCCTTATGCATGGAATCAATAGCAGCTTTACATTCCTTCCAGGTGCCTTCTTTGAATTTGAACAATATACTTGCTCTCATCCACATATACTTCTGCTTATCAGTCAGAACAAAACCGATGAGAGGTGTTTTCACTGTTGGCGCAACGTAGTGCAAGTCTTTTACCACTCCTACTACTTTGAATTTCATATTTTTATCCACTTCAATCAGCTTACCAATAGGGTCTTTCCACCCGAATGCTTTTACAGTGGATTCATTAATTACAATATCTGTAGCAAGGCTTTTCTCATTTATAAATTCCCCTTTAACCAACTTGATATTATAGAATTTGAAAAAAGGTTCTTTGGCCAGAACCATTCCTAAACTAATTTTATCGGACGACGCATCTTTACCATCCCATGTTTTAATATCCATATACATCATGGGGCCGGTAGGTAGTAGCGGAAAATATTGAGGAGGCAAAGCTTCTGTTATCATAGGCAATGCGGCTATTTTGTCAGTCCAGGCATTTATGTCTCCACTCATCCATAACGCCACACTACCTATATTATGTCGTTCCATGTTTGCGTCAGTGTTTTTAATGAAATGTAGCTGCTTTAGAATCACTACCGTCGAGAATATGAACAAGATGCTGATTACTAACTGCAACACAAGTCCTAGCTTTTGAGATATGTTTCGAGAACCTTTCCTTATGATACTTTTACCTTGAATATTTGCCGCAAGTGTGTTCTTTCGGAAATAAATGATGGGCACTTGCGCTGTAATGAATGTTACTATTATCACACCGCCCAAGTAAAGGATAGATTTAGCATACAACTCCGTTTTGTCTATTTCTATCTCTGAGAATTTTATGAAACTATTGCTTACCAGTTCAATCAATATCATGCCAAAAAACATTGCTATCATTAACAATAATATGACTTCAACAGAGAACAGTCCTAGTAGCGAATGATTACTTGAGCCGCATACCTTTCGTAATGCCATTTCTCTCCCTCTCATACGGAGGTTGCTGATAAAGAGAGTCAAGTAATTGAACAGCGAGCAAAGAATAATCAATCCGCCTGCCACACAAAAATAAAGAATATTATTGAACGACATCACTAAATCATTATTTCGATAGAAATCAGAGTAACGAATTGCTTTTAATGGAGTCAGTATTAAATTCCCCAAATCACTTTCTGAGTTTATGTCGGTAAGCTTTACTTTGTTTAGCTTCTGCATGAATTCGTTCATATCTTTTTGTGGGGTAACTTGTATGAAAGTACATACAGAGTTTCCCCAACCAGAACGATATATATTCAATGGTGTAAGTACATCGTAAGGCATATTTGAATGTTTTGACCATCCACTAACGACAGCGCAGATTTTATAATCTGTATTGCCAATATTCAATACTTTTTCTAGTGGTGATTCATTACCGAACAATTCATGTGCAAACTTTTCAGTAATTGCTATTTCCTTCTTTCCATCTTGGATAAAGTTCATATTCCCTTCCTTTACTTGAATCCGGAACATTTGCATATAAGCACTATCTATGCCTAAGAGAGAAATAATCTGACTGCTTTCTTCCAACTTTAAAAAGCCCTTCGTAATGTTAACATTACATGCTTTGTCAATTTCCGGATAAGTGTTTTTTAAGTAGGAACCTAATGGATAGGGTGTACTGTTACTGATTCCGCTTGTGTGATAAGTACTTTTACCCCTTACTAAAAACATTTTATCCACATCTTTATGAAAGTTATCATAGGTCATTTCATATTGAATCCATAAGGTAGCCAATACAAAGCAGGTAAATCCTACCGCCAACCCGATAATTGATATGACATTCTGCGTTTTATACTTCAGCAGATTACGGAATGCTATTTTGAGATAATGCTTTATCATTGTAACTATTTGTTTTTCATTATTACTATAGGGCTCACTTCCACTGCTTTCTTTACTTGATAGCATAAAGTCAAGATAGAAATCAGCGATACAATAGTGGCTGCTATCCCAAATATCCACCAACTGATACTTGCTTTATATGCGAAATCTTCCAGATAGGTAGTTATTCCCCAGAAAGAAATGGGAATAGCCACACAAAAGGATATAGCCAAGATGATAGCGTATTTCTTTAGTAGTAAAGGTAATATTTCTTTTATAGTAGCTCCATTTACTTTTCGCAAAGCTATCTCACGATATCGCTGTCGGATATCAAATAATGATAACCCGAATAGGCCTACAGAAGAAATCAGTATAGCTATGAATGCGAAAAACGAATAAACAATAGCTGCTTGTTTATCTGACTTATAGAGATTTTCAACTTCATTTTTAGCCAAGACATAGTTAAAAGCACCATCGGCAGTTTCGTGGTGTAGTTTTTCTAAGAAAGCGATAGCTTCTACCTCATGCCCAGGTATAATGCTTGCTTGTAAAGGGATCTGTGGAAGATAAGTTTTGCCATAAGTAAAAGCCATAGGCAAAATGGGCTTAGACAAATGTCCGCAATAGAAATCTTCAACAACACCGACTATTTGATAAGGAGATAAATCCTTCCGGGGCCATAAAGGCTGCTGTGGTTCAAGTTGGTTATCAGCAATTTCTTTGAGTTCATAGAGTTGCATCGCTTTTCTGTTAAGAATCAGTTTTGCATCTCCTTCATGGTCAACATCGGCATCCCATAACCGACCTTCGATCAGATGAAAACCATGGAACATCATTTCATTATCAGTGATTGGAATGCAATACAAAGATTGATAGTTCGCATCATTAAGTTTACGAAAATGCGCTGGGGTTTCTGTAAAGTATTCATAAGGAGATAAAGAGTAATTCCATGCAGCGAATAAAGGTGAGGCATTCATTGCTGTGCGGATACGTTCTTCGGAAGATTTACGTAAATCTTTCTGCTTCAGATATTCATCTTCGGTAGTAGCTTGCTTACGTTCGTATCGCTCGAAATTTGCTTTAATGATAGATTCTGTATGATAACCTAAGTCTTGATGAGTCATCTCATACAATTGTTTTACAAAAAACAAGGAGACTACTATTAAGGTAAAAGTCACGATGTACTGAATACTTAAATATGAGTTTCTGATCATTGTTGATTTTTCACCAGTATATATTTCTTGAAGAGAGCGAATAGGAGTGTTATACCCATATTTTATATACGGATAGATGGAAGTGATTAATGGTAATAAGCACAAGAAAACAATCGAAATTCCGGCATCGAACATGAAAGCCGATTGTTGGGTTACTTCTAAATATTGATTGAGTGGTTTTGCCGAAATCTCAACTAAGAACCAGGCGATGAATAGTGATATCAAGGTCAAGCAGAAATTCTCAGCATACAGTTGAGAAAACATCTGTTTGGAATTACTTCCAAATATTTTCTTAAGTCCGAACTCCTTACTGCGTTTTAATAGCACGACTGTATAAAGGTTCATGAAATTGAAAACACCTACAATTAGAATCAAAACAGCAACCAATATTAATAAATACATATGCGTAAGATTTCCCTTTTGTAACATGTTTTGCCAAATATCAATTGCCGGATGAAAATACACTTCACGCATTGGGAGCAATTGATATCTGGAATCAACAGCCCCGCCGCCTGTAGACGATGGTAAGAATGTGGCATGACGTTTATTTATATCATTAAAAGTCACTTCAGGGCGTATTAAGGCAATATTCATTGGAAATTGGAAATCCCAAAACTCTTGCAATGACTCTGGCACAAGCATATCGAAATGAAGAGAACGTTTACCACCTTCCATGCTTATGACACCTGTTACAGTGAGTGGGTCTCCTGTAGAATACTGGATAACCTTACCTATCGGATTGATCGTTCCAAATAATTTCAAACTTAAATCCTCAGTAATAAAAGTTGTCTGCGGATGAGAATACCATGATTCGGCTTTACCATATTTCATGGGCAGGTCAGTTGCTTTTATAAACAGACTGTCTGCTACAATGGTTTCTACATCCATGTGCTCTTTATCAATGGCGATATAATCTTTGTTCAGCCACATAAAAGAAGACATCGCCTCAATGCCTGCATCATCGAAGGCTCCACCAATAACTGCTGTTTTGTTGACATTGTCTTTATATTCCTGGACCAACAGACCTATTCTGTCTTTTGCAGGACTATAACTGTCTACACTGTTTTCCTGCATCACATAGTGGAAGATAACAATGACACAAGCCAAGCTCAATGCTAGTCCAAAGATATTGATTGCTGTATATATTTTGAACCGATATAATGTTCGTATAGATAATTGTATAAGTTTCATATTTAATGTAATTTTATTCTGATTTAATGATTTCCGCCGGATTCTGCCTTGCTGCTTGCCATACACGCCAACCGATGCTTAGGAGAATAAAGACGGCTATGAATCCGAATATAGCAAGATAAATCCAAAGGCTGATTTCGGTTTGTTCTATGTAGCTTTGCAACCACTGCTTCATCAAGACATATCCCAACGGGAAGGCAATGACGGAGGCAACGGACAACAATACCATATACTCTTTTACAAACATACCAAGTATTTTTTTTACAGTTGCTCCGTTCACCTTGCGGACGGCAATTTCTTTACGCCGCTGCTGGCAACTTTATGTTGATTATTCGCTTTTCATTACTTCGCTCGGATTAATATTTGCCGCCTTGCGTATCTGCCACAGCAACGTTCCCAATGAAACGAATGATACTACAAGCAGAGAGATAATATAAATACCGATGCCTGCCGGAGCTTTCATTACAAAGTCACGTGTATACAAGTAGATACAGTAGGAGGATAAAGGAACGGCTGTTGCAAAAGCGGCTGTCAATACAAGGATGTATTTACGGAAAAGCAACCTATAGAGTTCACGCATACCTGCCCCATTTACCTTGCGGATAGCAATTTCGCGGTAACGCTGACGAATATCGAACAGAGAAATGCCAAACAAGCCCAGGCAGATAATCAGGATGGCAATGAAAGCAAACAGTACATAAACGGATGCTATCTGCCGATCAATCTTATATAAACCAGCTACTTCGTCTTTCAATAAAGTATATTGAAGATCTTCTGTGCCATAGACTTTCTTTTGAATATCTTTCAGATAAGTAAGTACCGCTTGCGTTTTGCCGGGTTGACAGGCTATCTGATAGTAGTCGCCACCCATCCAGGAAGACACCATATACACCATAGGGCGAATGCCGATGCTAATGTGACCATCGTAATAATCGGCAGATACGGCATTTATTGGTTGCGCTTGTGCATCGGGAACGTAGCGCTTTATTTGCTCATTCAGCAGTGTAGCTCCTTGACAAGTGGTGTAGCCCAATGCTTTCAGAGCAGCGCGATTAACCACAACCGCTTCTTGACGTGAATCAGGGTCGAGCTTCGGCAGGCTGCCTTCTACCATCGGTATATTGAATAGTCGGAAGAAATCAGGGCTGACATAGCACATATAGAGTTGCATACTTTTTCCTTCGGCATTCTGGAAACTCGCCTGATAGTCAAAGCCTAAAATAGAATAGTCACCAGTTGTCCACACTTGTATGTCGGGGCAACTGTTCATCAATCGGTTTATCTCGGTTACATTCGCTCGTCGTTGGCGTTCGCTTTCTTCGTTGTCGTTTGAATAGTCTCTCGATTCATAAACTAAGTTTGCCTGAATAATCTCTTCTGTACGGAAACCGGGATCAGTGTGCAGCATGAAATAGAGTTGCTTGCTGAAGTACAATGAAAGCGATACCAATACAAAAGTCACTACATACTGCACAAAAAGAAATGCCATGCGCAAGCGGATGGAACGGCGGTCTGTGCCTGTGCTACGGATTGACACTGTCATCATGGTGTTGCGACATCGACTGAAGGCATAGGCCGATATGCAC
>JAVVRI010000039.1:0-19721 GCA_036654795.1 Tannerellaceae bacterium | reverse complement strand
TTACGACCGCCACATGGACAGCATCAGGATCCAAAACGACGTCCTTAACTCCGCCAAAGAAGAGGGGTTAGCGGAAGGAAAAGCAGAAGGAAAAGCGGAAGGGTTAGCGGAAGGGCTAGCGAAAGGAAAGGAGAAAGGAAAAGCAGAAGGTAAGGTGGAAGGTTTGGCAGAAGGAAAACGCTTAATAGCCCTTAATATGAAAAAAAACGGTATTCCCGTCGACATGATATCAGCCTGCACTGGTCTAACTATAGAGGAGATAGAAAAGTAAACATGCGGGATTGCGTGAACTATCTAACGATAAACAAGTTTTATAAAGATTTTAAACCTATTCCGACTGCTATATTCCAAATTAGTTATATCTTTGCGACCGAATTGACGTGGAGAGATTTGTATGCTTGCAACCACAGGAAAAAATGCTAAAAACAAAGTTTTATTTTGTTGTCGTTTCGATGCTCCTCTCCTCCATTGGTCAATTCATTACTAATATACATAATTAATTAAGTGAAGTAATGAGTTATTTATTCACCTCCGAATCGGTGTCCGAAGGGCACCCCGATAAAGTAGCCGATCAAATATCGGACGCTTTGCTGGATGAGTTTCTGGCATACGACAGAAACTCGAAAGTTGCTTGCGAAACCCTTGTTACAACCGGACAGGTTGTACTGGCTGGAGAAGTTAAATCAAGTGCCTATGTCGATGTGCAGGAAGTTGCACGTGGCGTGATCGAACGAATTGGATACACCAAAAGTGAGTATCAGTTTGAAGCTAAATCATGCGGCGTACTGTCTGCTATTCACGAACAAAGTGGCGACATCAACCGTGGTGTGGAACGCGAAGACCCGTACAATCAGGGTGCGGGAGACCAAGGAATGATGTTCGGCTACGCAACAAACGAAACAGAAAATTACATGCCGCTCGCTCTCGACCTGTCACACAGCCTGCTGTGGGAACTGGCCGCTATCCGTAAAAACGAACTAGAGCTGATGCCCTACCTTCGTCCTGATGCTAAGAGCCAGGTAACCATCGAATATGATGACAACGGTAAACCGCTCCGTATTGACACCATCGTTGTCTCCACACAGCATGACGAGTTCATCGCTCCTGCAAATGCCACCGCAAAGGCTCAGGCTGAAGCTGACCAAGCAATGCAAGATAAGATTGCTGCCGATGTAAAATCAATCTTGATTCCCCGCGTAAAGGCTGTTTATCCGGATTATGTGCAAGCCTTGTTCAACGATAACATCACTTACCACGTCAATCCGACTGGCAAGTTTGTAATTGGTGGCCCGCATGGCGACACCGGTCTGACCGGTCGCAAGATCATTGTGGATACGTATGGCGGTAAGGGTGCACACGGTGGTGGTGCCTTCTCTGGCAAAGACCCCTCAAAGGTAGACCGCTCGGCTGCTTATGCCGCCCGCCATATAGCCAAGAACCTCGTAGCTGCCGGTGTGGCAGACGAACTGTTGGTACAAGTATCTTACGCCATTGGGGTAGCGAAACCGATGAATATTTTCGTTAACACCTACGGTCGCTCCAACGTAAAGCTAAGCGACGGCGAGATCTCTGAAAAGGTTTGGAAGCTATTCGACATGCGCCCTAAAGCTATCGAGGATCGCTTAAAGCTGCGCAATCCGATCTATCAAGAGACTGCCTCTTACGGACACATGGGACGCAAGCCTGAGATTGTAACGAAGACCTTTACCTCTCGCTACAACCCCGAACCTGTCGTTTGCGAAGTAGAGCTCTTTACTTGGGAAAAGCTTGATTACGTTGATCAGATAAAAGCTGCCTTCGGATTATAAGAAGAAGCTATCAACCAATAAAAAGCCCGCCAATTGTTCTTCTTAGAAGACTCGATTGGCGGGCTTTGCTATTAGATCATTTAATGCTATAATGCTTCCTGGCCCATCTCCATCTCCTTTACTTTACGGAAGAGGTCGGAGGCGAAGACGAAGTCGTTGAGGGCTTTATTAGTGGAGGTGATCACCTCGCTTTTCGTGCCTTGCCACTCCTTTACGCCCTCTTTGATAAAGACGATATTGTCGCCAATGTTCATGACCGAGTTCATGTCATGCGTATTGATGACGGTAGTCATGTCATACTCCACCGTTATATCATGTATCAAGGCGTCTATCAATAGCGAGGTCTTCGGATCGAGACCAGAGTTAGGCTCGTCGCAGAACAGATATTTAGGGTTAAGGGCAATTGCGCGGGCTATGGCTGCCCGCTTCATCATTCCACCACTAATTTCAGAAGGATACAGATGACCCGCATCCGACAGATTCACGCGGTCGAGACAGAACTGTGCCCGTATGCTGCGCTCCTTAAAGGTATCTTTCGAAAACATATCGAGAGGGAACATCACATTTTCCATCACCGTCATACTGTCGAACAGGGCGGAACCCTGAAAGAGCATCCCCATCTCACGTCGAAGCAGGTTCAGCTCTTGCTTACCCATTAGCGGCAAATCGCGCCCGTCGTAAAGGATCTCACCGGAATCAGGCTTTATCAGGCCGATGATGTTTTTGATCATCACCGTCTTACCCGAACCGCTTTGCCCAATGATCAGGTTCGTTTTACCATCCTCAAACACGGTACTTATATTATTGAGCACCATGCGCCCGTCGAAGGACTTGACTATATTCTTTACTTCTATCATTTCTTTATTCTAGACAAGCATTAATTGGGTTAAGATCACATCGGCAAGCAAAATCATGATACTGCTCATTACTACGGCGTTTGTACTAGCCTTGCCCACCTCCAACGCTCCGCCATGTACGTAGTAGCCGAAATAGGCTGCCGTAGAGGAGATGATGAAGGCGTAAATAACTGATTTCACAATCGAATACCAGACGTAGAAGGAGTTGAAGTAGAACTGCAAACCATATTCAAACGAAGAGGGCGTCATCCCTCCAACAGTATAACTGGCCACGATTCCACCGCATATCCCCGTAAACATACTAAAGACAACCAGCACGGGAATAAACATCATCAGTCCGACCAGTTTGGGAAGGATCAGGAAGTTAGCAGAATTAACGCCCATGATCTCCATCGCGTCAATTTGTTCTGTTACGCGCATAGTGCCAATCTCCGAAGCAATGTTGCTACCCACCTTTCCGGCTAAGATAAGGCACATAATAGAGGAGGAAAATTCCAACAAGATAATCTCACGCGTGGTATACCCGATGGTGAACTTAGGTATCAACGGCGAACTGATATTGAGCGAGATTTGTATGGCAATTACCGTACCGATAAAGACCGAGATAATAATCACAATCCAGAGCGAATCCACCCCCAGCTTGTATATCTCCTTAACTAATTGCTTAAAGAACATGCTCCACCTATCTGGCAGGTTAATGACTTTCGCCATCAGCAGGGTGTACTCACCCAATTTATGTAATGCTTTATTCATTCGTTCTATATATATGTATATTCGTTTACTGGGGCAAAGATAACGGAAATCTTGCGACTAAGGAATTAAATGTGTTACTTTGTATCCAAATCTTAGGGATATGGCAGACGAACAAAGAATGGTGCTTCGCACGGAGGATCTGGTAAAGAAGTATAGAACGCGTACGGTTGTAAATCATGTTTCTATCAATGTAGAGCAGGGGGAAATCGTAGGATTACTGGGACCAAATGGTGCCGGCAAGACGACTACTTTCTACATGACTGTAGGACTAGTAACGCCCAATGAAGGTAAAATATTCCTTAACGACATGGAAATAACCAAATATCCTGTCTATAAACGTGCCCGCTGCGGAATCGGTTATCTGGCACAAGAGGCCTCAATCTTCCGCAAAATGACGGTAGAGGATAATATCCGTTCCGTACTGGAGATGACCAAAACAACGCCTGAGTACCAGAAGGAGAAGCTGGAAAGCCTAATTTCCGAATTTGGCCTGCAAAAGGTGCGCAAGAACTTGGGAGACCAGCTCTCAGGAGGCGAACGCCGTCGTGCCGAAATAGCACGCTGTCTGGCTATAGACCCGAAGTTTATCATGCTGGATGAGCCTTTTGCCGGTGTAGACCCCATTGCTGTGCAGGATATTCAGACCATCGTAGCCAAACTGAAGCATAAAAACATCGGCATCCTCATCACCGACCATAATGTTTACGAAACCCTTAGCATTACCGACCGCGCTTACCTCCTTTTCGAAGGGAAGGTACTCTTTCAAGGCACAGCTGAAGAACTGGCCGAGAACGAAATTGTCCGCGAGAAGTACCTAGGTAAAGATTTTGTGTTGCGGAAAAAGGACTTATAAATAGTCCCCTTTCCACACATTGCCTACCCTTTGAGCGGGACAAACAAAGCCTCTCAAGGACGGGCTACATCGGCAGCACGCGCCAAAGCCTCGTTGATATCGGAACAAATGTTTTCTGCACCAATCCGAACGTCGAAACCGGACTTAAGGAGTACGCCACGTACATTTTCATTGACACCTGAAAGAATCAGCTGGATTTCCTCAGCTTTGGAAAGACGGTAAAGGCTCTCTAAGTTATGCAATCCGGTGGAATCCATAAAAGGAACCTTACGCATGCGAAGGATGCGTACATGCGGCTTGTCGCCCAAACTATGCATGATGCCATCAAACTTATTGGCTACACCAAAAAAGAAGGGGCCATCTATCTCGTACACCTCAACGCCTTTAGGGAGACTCAGCACCTCTTCGTCGTGGCGCAGTTCTCCTTCTTCAGAAAGGTCTATCTCGTCCGTAGTCACGGATATATGAGTTGTTTCCGCCACACGGCGCATAAAGAGCAACATTGCAATCAGCAAACCAATCTCGATAGCAATCGTCAGATCGAAAATCACGGTCAGAAAGAAGGTAACCAGCAGCACAGATACGTCACTCTTGGGATTCTTCATCAACGAGCGGAAGGTGCGCCATTCGCTCATATTATAGGACACAATAATCAACACACCAGCCAGACAGGCCATCGGTATATGCTTCGTCAGCGGCCCCAAGAAAAGAAGAATCAGCAACAACACCACTGCGTGGATAATACCCGCTACCGGCGTACGGCCGCCATTATTAATATTGGTCATTGTACGGGCAATGGCACCCGTCACGGGGATACCTCCAAAGATCGGCACAATGATATTGGCCGCTCCCTGCGCAATCAACTCCGTATTGGAGTTATGCTTGTCTCCCGTAACACCATCGGCTACTGTGGCCGAAAGCAACGACTCGATGGCACCCAGAATAGCAATCGTAAAGGCTGAAGGAAGAAGAAGGTTGATCGTCTCCATATTAAAAGGAATAGAAGCCGGCTGAGGCAAGGAAGCATTGATGGTAAAGCGGTCTCCAATCGTCTCTATATTTTGAATGCCCAAGTAATTGCGCATCACGTAAACAACCACCGTCATCACCACGATGGCAATCAGCGAGCCAGGTATCTTCTTCGAAAAGCGTGGCGCAAGAGCAATAATCGCAATACTAACCACCCCGACAGCCAGCGCCGCAAGGTTAACAGTCGATGCGCTCTCAGCATAGGCCGCCCACTTAGTTAAGAAGTCCGCCGGCACCTTCTCCATCGAAAGACCGAACAGATCCTTCATCTGCGTAGTAAAAATCGTTAGCGCAATACCACTAGTAAAGCCCACCACGATGGGATAGGGTATAAACTTAATCACCGTACCAAGCTTAAAGAGACCCATCAAAAGCAGAATCATCCCCGCTATGACGGTGGCAATAGCCAGTCCCTCGATGCCGAAATTCTGTATCACACCATATACAATCACGATAAAGGCACCCGTAGGTCCCCCAATCTGCACCGAGCTACCCCCTAAGAAGGACACAATAAAACCGCCAATAATAGCAGTAACCAGACCTTTCTCCGGGCTCACACCGGAAGCAATACCAAAAGCAATAGCCAACGGGAGAGCTACAATACCCACAATAATCCCGGACATTAGGTCAGCCATAAACCGTTCCCGGTTATAATTCCGAAGGGCGCTGATTAGTTTGGGCTGAAAATCGAATTTATTTTTCATACTATAATCTATATACTATCTATTCTCTTAGAAGACGCAAAGATACAAAAAAAATGTAAAGACACGAGGCATCCTTAAGTAGCATAGCAGGGCAACGCACCAAAACCAAGGTTCTAATCTTCTTTATTTGTATGCTTTTTCGATAAGTAGTAGCCGACAGTGGTGTTAGTATGCAGACGTACTAGCTCCAACAGGCAGTACACTAATGAAAAAGATCGGACGTTTTATCTGTTTTCTTATATGCAATTATACTTTTGAGCCAGCTCAAAATAGATTTTCACCTTGCTCGTAATTGTTTTTGAGCTAGCTCAAAATAGATTTCGAGCTAGCTCAAATGTATAATTAGAGCAATGCTTTAAACTAAATATTGGTATAGAAAGTACTAATAGTTCGAACGAATGTATTAGAAGATTCAATCCATCTGTTTTTAGGCTTAAAACTTAATTTTGTGCGGTTACTCTGATAGCATAGACTGCTATTATCACTTCATAGAGATAATTTACCACTCATAATTACTTTTTCTGTAAACAAATTCCTATTTTTGACGTGTGATATAGAAGAGTGGATTAGGAACAAAATATCTATATAAATCACATTAAAACTATAAGTATGGAAAAGAGTATTAAAGGTACACTTACTGAACAGAATCTATTGAAATCGTTTGCCGGAGAGTCTCAGGCACGTACACGCTACACCTTCTTTGCCAGCAAAGCAAAGAAAGAAGGTTACGAGCAAATAGCCGGCGTATTTGCCGAAACAGCCGATCAGGAGAAAGAGCACGCTGAGCGCTTCTTTAAATTTCTGGAGGGTGGTATGGTAGAAATCACAGCCAGCTATCCTGCCGGCATGATTGGCACTACGATTGAGAACCTGACAGCAGCCGCCGCCGGTGAGAACGAAGAGTGGTCTGACCTATATCCTGAGTTTGCAAGAATTGCAGAAGAAGAGGGCTTCAAGCAAATCGCCGTAGCTTACCGCATGATCGCCACAGTGGAAGCTGAGCACGAAAAACGTTACCGCAAGCTATTGGCTAACATCGAAGCCGGTGAGGTATTCGAAAAAGAGGAAGAAATTGTATGGCAATGCCGTAACTGCGGTTACATCCATAAAGGCAAGAAAGCACCTCAGAAGTGCCCCGCATGCGAACACCCGCAAGCCTATTTCGAACCGAAAAAAGAAAACTATTAATTCTTTGTAATTAAAACTGTGACGTAAGCAGCCATACCTTCCTGCCGGCCGGTAAAGCCGAGCTTCTCAGTAGTGGTTGCTTTGATGGAAACATCTTCCACGTCCACCTGCATAACCCCCGCAAGCACCTGCTTCATAGTAGGAATGTGGGGGTTTAGTTTTGGACGCTCAGCAGCAATAGTCGCATCAATGTTGCCCAACTCGTAACCAGCTTCGCGCAGCAGTTTCATTGTATCAGCCAGCAGTATTTTACTGTCTATATCCTTATATTCACCAGCAGTGTCCGGAAAGTGGTAACCAATGTCGCGCATATTAGCCGCTCCCAGCAGAGCATCGCAAAGGGCATGGATCAGCACATCGGCATCACTGTGTCCCAGCAAACCAACTGTATGTTCTATCTTAATACCTCCCAGCCACAAGTCGCGGCCAAACACCAAGGCATGCACATCATAACCAAAACCTACACGGATCTTCATAACTGCTATTAAGGGGCGTTTATTTCAACAAATTCTTGATACCATCCATGTCGAAAGAGAGGCTAAAGCGCAGCGTCTGGTCGAGTGGATTACTTTGTACCGTACTAATCAGGTAAGCAGCATCCAACTGAAACACGCTCATGCGGAAACCAGCGCCAACAGAGAAGTACTGACGATTACCCATATTCGGATTCTCGTAAAAATAACCTCCACGTACGAAGAACTGTTCGTTGTAGTTGTATTCAGCACCTACCGACACGCGAATTTCTTGTAATTCTCCTTTAAAACCATTCGGAGAGTCTCCAAAGGATTTAAAGATACCGCTGATAGGCGACATGGTGTTATAGTCCTCTTTATCCTTAATATATTGTTCTTTCTCTTCGTCCGTCGTGCCCTGTATAGGTTCGCTTGGCACAAGATATTTGTTCAGGTCAAGGTAGAAAGCGATCTGATTGTAGTCGTCGATAGGATAAAGCAGACCTGTACCCAACTTCAGGTTGGTAGGCAGGAACTGGTTGGTCGTTCCACCGTTGTAGGACACTTTACTACCGATGTTGGAAACGTTGAAACCAAAGCTCCAGAGACATTCGCTATTACCTAGGATGACGTATTTTTCCAAGTAACCGGACAAGTCGGCGGCAAACGCGTTACCAGCCTGTAAATCTTCTTCTCCTGCACCCATGTCCCCACGAATATAGCGCAAGGCTACGGCCATCGAGTAATTATCGGACAACTTGCGGCTATAGCTAACGTCAACAGATAATTCATAAGGGCTAACAGTGTTATACTGCTGTCCACCATACTCATACATCGGTATTTCGCCCAATGAGAAGTAACGGAGGGAGGCGCCTATAGCCTGCATATCACTATTGCCTAACTTATAGAATCCGGATAAATTGGCCAGCGCCACGTCATTTACCAACTTACGCAACCAAGGGGTATAGGATAAGGATACGCCGGCTTTACTATACTGAAAGGCATATTTAGCAGGATTCCAATACTGAGAATTCACATCGGGAGTTGTCGCAACACCAATATCGCCCATACCGCCACCACGTGCATCCGGGGCAATGGAGAGTGAGGGGATGGCCGTATTTATCGGCGCGAATACTTGTTTCTCTTGTGCCTGCACGGCCGTCTGCATCATAAACAAGCTACAAACTGCGATCAGCAAAGCGATCTTTGTTACTTTCATCTTATTTTATAAACTAGTATATTACAAATTACTACCTCTATAAACTCCTTTCACCCCCGCTTTATTGTGCGAGGATGATTAATTTCTTTGCAGCGGTAGCCTCCTTGGAATGGTCTGTGCTAATTGTTGCACGGTAAAGATAGACGCCTGGGCGTAACCGTGTACCTCCATTGGTGGTCAGATTCCAACCAATGGTATAGGCCTTGAACAACTCAGAAGAGCCGCTCTCCTCATGCTGCCAACAGAGGCGACCTTGCATGTCGTACACGTATATACCGACAGTCAGATTCGCTTCGGGGCGGTTATGATATAAATAGAATTGAAGCTTATCGCGAGCAGGTACTGGTCCGGCCGTCAAATCCGTAATAGCGGGCTTCAACCCCTCTTCCACCACAAATGTAAAGGTGCGCAGTGTGGAGTTGTTTTGCACGTCCCACACACGAAATTCAGCCGTATGCAATCCGGGCGACAAAGCGGGGATGGAGAACTTTACGATCCCCTCACCATCCGTTCCGGGCAGCGAGGCGTAGAATGAATTGAGCGGATAGCTCTGCACCGGCTTATTGTCGATGATCAGCATCATATCGTGACCAATGCCACTGCCACTGATGTTTACCCCACTCTTATCCCACAAAGAGGCAACAAATAAAGGGGTCGTGTTTACAGCGCCGCCTTCTTCGAACGAGGTGTCGTTCAAGAAGAGAGCTCGTATTTCAGGTCCTTCTGTATCTTTATCTCCTGAGTCGGAGGTGCCACCTACCACAAAGTTCTGATAGATGCCACGTGCCTCATGCCCAGCCTTGGTGTCGCAAGCATAAAGGTTCATCTTGCCAAAGTCGTCAGAGTAAGATATATCCTTCGGCACAGTGAAGGTAAAACTAAATTCACCGGCACGCACCGAGTCGTTCCCTAAAAAGAGGATGTTCGGATAATCAGTATAAGAGAACGGGTTACCCGTTTTATTGTTATTAAGGGTGGTCATAGTGACCTTACTATCCAATACGGTCGGATTGAGCTGACCGAAGAAGTCCGTCGCCTTTTTACCATCCGGCGACAACACTTCGCCCCGGATAGTGATCTTCTGCAATGCCTTAAAGGTAACCGGTGCGTCCGTAAGAGGGTTGCCGTTGATGGCAGTTATCTTCATCTGATAGTCAGGATAAGCCAGCGTCATGGCAGGATCGCCAATCAAAACAAAGTTCAGCTTGTTTTGATCGCTTCCCAGACTGCGTTTCGTCTGTTTCATCACTTCGCCCAATGTAAGATTTCGTCCGTCTCGTTGTACGAAAAGATTCTCTATCAATTTTGTATTGATACGGAAGTTGGCATCTGCATCCACCACGCGTGTTGTGGTGTAAAGGCCAATACCTCCGCTCTTTGGATTCAAAAACACCACTTCTCCAGCGGATGTGGTGAGGGCATCGAAGCGGGTAAAGTCGCAAGTTGCCGTTATCCATAAAGGCAGACAGGGATAAGTGGCCTGCGCAATGTCAGTAAGCGTCAACACATGCTCATCGCTCAGTGACTGCGTGTTGCCATGTCCGGTGTAATTGATCAGTAACAGTCCGTTCTTAAATTGTCGCTGTATGCTTGCCGTCACGTCGGGATAGGAACCGTTACCACCGGAATTACTCTTTTTAAAGGCATCAAAGAATATTTTATTGACCAGATATTCGGGATGACTCGTTTCCGTATAGCTTGCCAGTGAGTTCGATTGCTCCATGTGCAGGTTAGTGTAGCCATCCATGTTGCTGCCATCGTCCGCAACGAAGCTAACGCGATTCTTCCACGAGCCGGGCTGCTTATTCTCCATGTAGGCAATGACCTTATCCACAGCGGCTGTAGCCTCTTCTACAGTACGCACAGGGAAACGCCCAATGCCTATGTCCACCGTGGCTGATGCCGGGCTAAGCCCTTCGTTATCATCCAGAAAACCAAAGTAATCGTCTGTTGCATAGGAATACATTCCTAACGACTCGTACGACTGATAGGTCAGCAGCATATTTTCCATTGGCATCTTCTTCCAGTCTGCAGTCAGTCCACGGTTATCATAAGCACCATCACCTAAAAGTAGCAAGTAGCGAGGCGGATTGGTCAACATACCACGGTCATAAAACATCTTCATAAAACGTCTGTAGGCCGTAGCGTCCGGCGTACCGCTTGAAAACTCGTTGTAAATATCTTCGGGTTTAACAACCGAGACGGTCATGCCGTCGCGCGTACGATGCTCCTCAGCCAGTCGTTCAGCCTGCGCAACAAAAGCAGCAGGCGAGATAATAATCATATCTGTTTGAGGCAGTCCATGCAGGTTTTGCGCTGCTACGACGCCAACCATTTCGGGGGTGGGAAAGGTTTGATCGGTCTGCACTGCAACAAATTCGCGCAGCGCACCGGCCGGAATGGTAAATGAAAGTTCACTGCCACTCAATTCCGCTTCCATCTTTTTAGGTTCCAACGGATCACTCACATCGAAAATGAGGGTATTAGCAGTAGCATTCTGCACTACGAAGCGGGAAGCATTCCCTATGGAGGTCAAACTTCGAAAGAAGGTGTAAGCACCATATGGTTTAAGTGTACGCTTCATCTGCAGGCGGATATAATCGAGGAAAACATTGGTATGTCCGCGTTGGCTATACGCAATAGTGACCTTTGTACTTTCTTTTTTGTCTCCATTCCAAGGAGCAGGCTGGGGCTCTACAGCGATGGCTTTGGTGTAGCTATCGTTTACGCTGCTTGACGGCATAATGGTGTTAATAATCTGCTTTCCATCCACATCCATCGATACATAGGCTGTGCCGGTTGTTGCTTTGGCTATAAAACGGAAGGTAGCCAACCCCGGCTCGTTCGTTATGCCGGGAATAGAAAAGGAAAAGTTTTGCGATAGGTTTCCAACAAATAGCTCGCCGAATAGCTCGCGGCCGGAAGCGTTAACAGAGACTAGGTCTTTCTCGTACACGCGGTAATCATCGAACGTGGTTAGTTTAAGTGAGGCGGTTGCTGCAGAGGGGACAGAAGTCATCTCCTTACTTCCAAAGGCATCTGTAATAAAGTAATAAGCAGCGTTTGCATACGAATTGTTGGTATGGATAAAGCTTTTGCTCTCGGTGTCGTACGTCCATTGCACCGTTCCGCGGGCATAAAAAAGCAGATAGTCTGTACCCTTCCATACGCCAACGGCAGGTAGATCGTCAATATAGGGTTGCTTGAAGTCCTCGCTCAAAGGCCAGCCTCCGTAGCCATGCACGGATACTTTCGAGGGATCAGCGAAGCCCATCTTGGCCAGTTCAGAAAAGGTCAGTTTGTAGATGCCCGTTCCGTTTACCCGTATTTTCACCCACCGCCCTTCAGAAAGGGCTGACTTTGCGACATAACGATTATCACCTGCCCACACGGAAGAGAGGAAGCTAAGACATATCAGTAAAGTATATAACAATCGTATCATAATTCGTTATTCTTCTTTTCTCCTTACCGCACATAGAAATCCAGCAGTTTACGTTCGTCGATGTATCCTTCCAAATGGTCGTCAATGGTGACCTGACCAACTCCCACCGGCGTACCGGTATAAATCAGATCGCCTATCTTCAACGTAAAAAAGCGGCTCGCATAGGCTACGATCTGATCTACACTGAACAGCATGTCTGCTGTGTTTCCCTGTTGCACCTTCACACCGTTCAGATCCAGATGGAACGGGATACGGCCTACTTCGCCCACCCTATCCAGCGGTAAAAAGGTACCTACAACGGCAGAGTTGTCGAAAGCCTTGCTTATCTCCCATGGAAGCCCTTGTGCCCGCAGTTTTTTTTGCAAGTCGCGAGCTGTAAAGTCTATTCCTACCGTCACCTCGTTATAGTAGCGATGTGCGAAACGTTCGGCTATGTTTTTACCCAGCCTGTCTATCTTTACTACAATCTCGGTCTCATAGTGCACTTCCGACGAGAAGTCGGGGATAAAAAACGGTTTCCCGTCTTTCAACAGAGAGGAATCGGACTTCATAAAGAGAGTGGGCTCCGATAATTCTAACGAATGATGCAGCTCTTTATTGTGAGCGGCATAATTCATTCCTACAGCAATTATTTTCATTTCAGTGATTCATTGAGTTCAATCGATTGAACATGACCGCCAGATGGGCGTACATGGAAGTATTCTGCACCACAATATTTTCAGGCACACGAATACGGAAAGGGGTAAAATTCCAAAGCGCTTTGATGCCACCGGCAATAATCTGGTCTGTTACCTCTTGCGCGCGCCCTACCGGCACGGTAATCACACCGATCGTAGCGCCATATTCTAGTTGTTTTGCAGGGAATTCGTTGATGTTGAAAACCGGGATTCGGTTAATAAAGCTACCTACCAATTCAGGACGCACGTCAAAACCGGCTACGATTTCAAGACCGTACTGGCTCAAGCCGGAGTCGTGTAGCAAAGCCGCCCCCAAACTGCCCACACCAAAAAGGAAAGCTCGGTGTTGCGAAGTAAAACCAAGAAAGACCTCCAGCACATCCACCAAAGCATCAATGTCATAGCCCACACGCGTCTTGCCAGCAATATTAACGTAGGAAAGATCTTTAGCCACTTGGCTGGAATCTACGTTAATCTCTTTGGCTATCTGAGTGGACGAAACAAATGTCTCGCCCTTACCCTTCATCAGCTTCACAAAGGCAAGATACCAGGGCAATCGCCTAAGCGTAGGCTCCGGTACTCGCCAAATCGGTTTCAAATCATCATTTATCATGTAGTACACCCTACTTATACTCGTTCGAGCGTAGCAATGACAAACTGCCACAGCTTCTGTACGGAAGAGATTTTCACGCGTTCGTCCGGTGAATGGGGATGTTCCAAGTCCGGTCCGACAGATATCATGTCCATAGTCGGATAAGCCCCCTGAATGATGCCACACTCCAAACCGGCGTGCATTATCTTTACCGATGGGCGCTTGCCAAACAGATCGAAGTAAGTATTTTGCATGATATTCAGGATCGGCGATTTTATATTGGGTTGCCATCCACCGTATGCACCACCGTATTCCACCTTTGCACCAGCTAGTGCAAAGATGCTTTCCATGCTGGAACAAACTGCTGCCTTACGACTTTCAGAAGAGCTACGCACCAATATCTTAATTTCAATCCGTTCGTTGGATGTCTTCACAATAGAAAGGTTAGACGAGGACTCCACCGTACCGGGGAAGTCGTTCAACATACTGATCACGCCATTTTGGCATCCTTCTATCGCATTAATCAGATCGTCCTGTATTTCTTCAGGGATCAATGTGGTAGGCAATTCGGCCATTTCAGCCGTAAAGCTGATGTTGCCCTCGATGCCTGCATATTCCTGACGAAATAAATCTTGATAATCGGCCACCAATTCCCATAGAGATTCCACATTGTCACCGGGTATCGTGATTACAGCAAAGGCTTCGCGAGGAATCGCATTGCGCAGCGAGCCGCCTTCTATGGAAGAAAGACGTGCGCCATAATCGCACACAACTTCTTTCATAAAGCGGAATATCAGTTTGTTGGCATTGGCACGTCCCAAGTGGATATCCGTGCCGGAGTGTCCACCCTTTAACCCCGTTAGAGAAAGCTTTACGGCTACATCTCCTTCCGGAATATACGTTTCGTCTTTAAATTGGAAACTGATGTTCATGTCCGCACCGCCAGCACAACCCACAAACAGTTTGCCTTCTTCTTCCGAGTCACAATTGAGCAGTATTTCGCCATTCAGGAAACCGGGCTTCAGTCCGATAGCACCATCCAGGCCAACCTCTTCATCAACCGTAAAAAGAGCCTCCAATGGACCGTGCTTCAAACTATTATCAGCCAACACAGCCATAGCCATAGCAGCGCCTAGACCATTATCAGCACCCAGCGTCGTCTCGCGGGCAGTCACCCAATCACCCTCTACATAGGCATCAATCGGATCAGTAACAAAGTCATGCTTCGTAGAAGAATTCTTCTGCGGAACCATATCCAGATGCGACTGCATAGTAACGACTTTCGATCCCTCCTTTCCCGGTGTGGCCGGTTTGCGGATCAGTACGTTTCCTATTTCGTCTTGCTGGGTTTCCAATCCCAACCCATTTCCAAACGCAACCATAAAACGCGTAACTTGTTCCATGTGTCCGGTCGGACGAGGAATCTGTGTAAGGTCATAGAAGTACCCCCATAGATGCTGAGGAGAAAGATTTCTGATTTCTGCTGACATAAGCTTTGATGATTAACAGTTGATAATTAATATCTATAAATCCTTTAATTAATAACTCACTTTAATTGGCTTCCGATGCTATATGATCTCTTCAATTAGCATTTGCCAATTGTCCATTATCAATAGCCTTGTTGGTTAGTGGCAACGCAACCACCCCTACCAAACCACATAAACCCGTCCAGACTGTTTGCACCGTATGCACTACGAGCGCAAACGCAGCGGCATCCGTCTCCTTTACTCCAAAACAGACCAAAGTAGCAATTACCATAAAGTGCCAAGGGCCAATGCCACCTTGCACAGGTACCGCCACACCGATGCTACTCATCGTAAAGGCAATCAAGCCAACGCTTATACCCAGATCGCGAGTGAAGTCGAACGCATAAAAAGTGATGTAGAAGTAGCAGAAATATCCGCCCCAGATAAGTAAGGTATCCACCAGGAAACGCCCCTTCTGCTTCATCATCCAAACACTTTTCATACCGAGCCACACGTTCTGTAACATCAGCTTAGCCTTCTGAACCAGCGTAAAGTTACTCATATAAGTGAATACAAACCAAATTCCGAGGATAAAAAGAATCGCAACCGCATAAATCCAGATCGAGTTGAACATGGATTGGAAGCCTTCCAGCAACGCAGGGTTCTTTGCAAAGAAACTGATAAAAAAATCAAGATTAAAGATAACGATCAGCAATGTGATGCTACCCACCATAATCGTATCGCTCACACGGTCTATCAGCAAGGTGCCAAGCAGCTTGGTAAACGATATCTTTTCGTATTTCGTAATCACACCGCAACGCCATACTTCGCCCACACGGGGTAGTACCAAGTTGACCGCATAATTGCCCAACACGGCATAAATAATATTACTCATCTTAAAACGTTCGCCCAACGAACTGATCAGCAAACCCCAGCGCAGTCCGCGCACCACGTTTGCCCCCAAACCAAAAAACAGCGATAGGAGAATAATATCATAGCGCACGCCATCCTTAATGACATGCATAATCTCCGAGACATCCATCTTTCTGTATAAAAACCACAACAATAGACAGCCAAAGGCCAAAGGAAGAAATATCTTGAGAATAGTGCGTAGAATGTACTTAAAATCCATCACGTGTACGATACTTTAAATTATTTATTGTACTTTTGTCCATCTGCAAAGATAAGCATATTATTTTAATACAAACATTTTACACCCAAGAAGTGGATGAGATTAGTTAAACCAAAGAAATCATTAGGGCAGCACTTTCTAAAGGATCTGACAATCGCACAACGCATTGCAGACACGGTAGCTGACTACAAATCCCTCCCAGTTCTGGAAATAGGCCCCGGTATGGGAGTACTTACGCAACCCCTGATCAATGCCGGACACGACCTTTGGGTGGTGGAACTCGACCTTGAGTCGGTGGACTATCTGGAGCAAACTTTCCCCACGCTCGATGGACGTATCTTGGCAGAAGACTTCCTGCGTCTCGACCTAAGCACACGCTTTGGCGGTCAGTTCTGTGTAATCGGCAATTACCCATATAACATTTCGAGCCAAATATTCTTTAAGGTGCTCGACTATAAGGAGCAGATACCCTGTTGCTCCGGTATGATACAAAAGGAGGTGGCTGAGCGCATCGCCGCCGGACCGGGTAGCAAGACGTATGGTATACTCAGCGTATTGTTGCAGGCTTGGTATAACGTGGAATACCTCTTTACCGTCAGCGAAACAGTCTTCAATCCGCCCCCAAAGGTGAAAAGTGCCGTGATCCGCATGACGAGAAACGATCGCAAGAACTTGGGATGCGATGAAAAACTATTCAAAACCGTAGTCAAGACCTCCTTCAACCAACGCCGTAAGATGCTCCGCAACTCCATGAAGCCCCTACTTGGCACCGAGTTTCCCGACTACGAACTGCCCATCTTCATGAAACGTCCGGAACAGTTATCCGTAGAACAGTTTGTGGAATTAACTCTGATTACTGCAAAGTATATAAAAGATACGCCTATTGAATAGCCATTATGATTGAACGAACGAAAGAATACATTGAGAGCCTGCGCCATTCCATTCAAGAGAAGGAAGACAGCAAGCTTCAGACTGTTTTACAGGAACTTTATCCTGCTGACATTGCCGAACTCTATCAGGAACTAGACATTCAGGAAGCCATCTACCTCTACCTCCTTATGGATGGAGACAAGGCGGCCGATGTCCTAATGGAGTTGGATGAAGAAGACCGACATAAGTTCCTAAAAGGCCTGCCAAACGAACTGATTGCTAAACGCTTCATCGACAACATGGAGACGGATGATGCCGTTGACTTGATGCGAGAATTGGACGAGGACGCGCAGGAAGAGATCCTTTCGCATATCGAGGACGTGGAGCAGGCAGGAGACATCGTAGACCTGCTCAAGTATGACGAAGACAGCGCCGGTGGTCTGATGGGTACTGAAATGATCGTTGTTAACGAGAATTGGAGTATGCCCCAATGTATCGAGGAGATGCGCAAACAGGCCGAGGAGATGAACGAAATATACTACGTCTACGTGGTGGACGACGATGAACGCCTGAGAGGCGTACTGCCTCTTCAACGCCTCATCACCAATCCTTCCGTCTCAAAGATCAAGCATGTTATGAAGAAAGAGCCTATCTCTGTACACGAAGGAGACAGTATTGAAGAAGTCGCTCAAATCATCGAAAAATACGACCTCGTAGCCCTACCGGTAGTAGATAGTATTGGCCGTCTTGTAGGCCGCATCACCATCGACGACGTGATGGACGAAATACGCGAACAGCACGAACGTGAATACCAGTTAGCTTCCGGTATCTCGCAGGACGTGGAGACTTCGGACAATGTCTTCACTCAAACGGCTGCCCGCTTGCCTTGGCTGCTGATCGGGATGATTGGCGGATTGGGCAATTCAATCATTTTGGGCGGTTTCGAATCTAGCTTCGCCACCAACCCCAAGATGGCACTTTTTATTCCGCTTATTGGCGGTACGGGGGGAAATGTGGGGATACAATCCTCAGCCATTGTGGTGCAAGGTTTGGCCAACAACACCCTGAAGGCCGGCAACATCGTGCCTCAGATACTCAAAGAGTCTCTCGTTTCCCTGATCAATGCCAGCATCATTAGCCTAGTCGTATTCGTTTACAACTTCTTTATGCTGAAGGACTCCGCCATAACAGCCTCCGTCTCGCTCAGTCTCTTTGCCGTAGTCGTCTTTGCTAGTGTCTTTGGCACACTCGTCCCCATGACGCTCAACCGGCTAAAGATAGACCCAGCATTAGCCACCGGCCCGTTTATCTCAATCACCAACGACATCATCGGTATGATGATCTATATGTTCATCGCTGCCGCCCTGTCCTAAACGATGCAGTTAAAGAGGGGTACTTAACCTATAACCCCATACTTCTCAGGGATCTCGTCTAGAATACCAAACAGTTCCTCTACCGTTTCGGCGCGGAGCATGGCGATGCGGGTCTGCTTAAAATCGGCTATTCCCTTAAACAAAGGAGTAGCGGCAAGGTGACGGCGGATATGCAGAATGCCGCGACGCTCGTCCAATCGCTCTACGCTTTGCTCCACTTGCTTCTTTAGGATGTCAAGATACCAAGGAAAGGACTCAGCAGGAAGAAGCTCACCGGTAGTTAGGTAATGCTTCACTTCGCGGAAGATCCACGGACGACCAATGCTACCACGGCCAATCATCACACCATCTACTCCGTATTCATCGAAGCGCTGTTTGCAAACCTCAGCTGAGGTTACGTCTCCATTGCCAATAATAGGAATGTGCATACGGGGGTTATTCTTTACGGCACCAATCAACGTCCAGTCCGCTTCGCCGGTATACATTTGGCTACGGGTACGGCCATGAATGGACAGAGCAGCGATGCCACAATCCTGCAACTGTTCGGCCAGTTCTACGATGATCTGGTTGTCTACGTCCCAGCCCAAGCGGGTCTTGACGGTAACGGGAATGTTAACAGCCTTCACCACCTCGCGAGTAATCTGTAGCATCAACGGAATGTTACGAAGCATGCCTGCCCCGGCGCCCTTTCCGGCTACCTTCTTAACCGGACAGCCAAAGTTAATATCCAGCACATCAGGGCGTGCCTCTTCCGAAATACGGGCAGCTTCAACCATTGCATCCACCTCTTTACCATATATCTGGATGGCTACCGGACGCTCCTCCTCGGCTACCGTCAGCTTTTGTTGCGTCTTGTTGACACTACGAATCAGCGCATCGCTGGATACAAACTCCGTGTACACCATATCCGCACCAAAACGTTTACACATCAAACGAAACGCAATGTCCGTCACATCCTCCATCGGTGCCAACAGCACCGGGCGTTCTCCTAAATCAATCGTACCTATTTTCATTCTTCCTACTTACTATACAGCAGGCAAAAGTACGGTTTTTAAAGTTATCCTGCCCCCTCCCCTATCAATATTCAGGATAAAAAGTAAAAAGCACTTGGCTTGATCTGTTTCAGTCTGTTTCTGTTGTTTCGATGTGTCGGTTGTTTCGATGCGTCGGTTGTTTTGCAAAGGAACGCTTCTATAAAAGTTTTTTTGTCGTTCTTATTGGATGTAGGGGCTGGTTTAGTAATAAAAAAAATCGGCTCGTCAGCTATTTTTTTTCGCTGCCGAGCTATTTTTATTTGCTGCCGAGC
>JAVVRI010000038.1:15837-19866 GCA_036654795.1 Tannerellaceae bacterium | reverse complement strand
ATGAGCGCCTTATAATCGCTTATCCCAATGGGTAACTTTTTTCTATCCATAATGCTCCTGTATTTTAACGGTGCTACAAATATAGTAAAAAACGAGCGCACAAACCTTATTCCAAAGCAACCGTACCAAAATTAAGATTCAAATCTTCTCGATTTGTATGCTTTTTCAACAAGTAGTAGCAGACGGTTCAGGTCAGCATGCAGACGTACTAGCTCTAACATGCAGTAAATTAATAAAAAAGACCAGATGTTTTAATTGTTTTCTTATATGCAATTATACTTTTGAGCAGGCTCAAAATAGATTTCGACCTTGCTCATAATTATTTTTGAGCTAGCTCAAAATAGATTTTCAGCTAGCTCAAAAGTATAATTAGAGTAATGCTTTGATCTAAATGTTAGCATAGAAAGGACGAATAGTTCGGACGAATGTATTACAAGATTCAATCCATCTGTTTTTTAAGCTTAAAACTTAATTTTGATGTGATTGCCCTGATTTTAGGCATTCCCTACCCGGACGTTTGCCTTTTTTTGATTAAGTTTGCAACAAATATATATTTCAGGTAGAATAACAGAGAATGAATATTTCACGAAACAGCCATCCGTCAAACAAAAAAGGATATGTTGCTACCATCGGGTTCTTCGATGGGGTGCATTTGGGACACCGGTTTCTGATCAGTCAGTTGGAAAGACTGGCCGAAGAACGTAATCTGCCGGCCGCCATCATCACTTTTGCCGAACATCCGCGCGCCGTGCTACAGGCCGACTATCAGCCCAAACTACTTAATTCCTATGAAGAGAAGTTAGAACAGCTGGCTACTACCGGCGTAGACGAATGCTTCGTGCTGGATTTTACATTAGCACTTTCCCACTTGTCGGCTCAGGAATTTATCACGATGGTCTTACACGAAAAGCTATCTGTCAGCACGTTGCTAATTGGATATGACCACCGCTTCGGGCGCGACCGCGCGGATGGTTTCGAGCAATATGTGGCCTATGGTGCTGCTTGTGGCATGGAGGTGGTCAAGGCCAAGCCGTATGTGGACGGTCAGACCGTCGTCAGCTCCTCCGAAATACGCCGACTACTCTCCATTTGCCGGGTAGAAGAGGCCGGACGGTTACTGAGTTATCACTATTGCCTGAAAGGACACATCGTTAGTGGCTACAAAGTGGGGCGCACAATTGGCTTCCCGACGGCAAACATCGAGGTGGACGAGCCCTTCAAGGTGCTGCCCGGTATCGGCGTTTATGCTGTATGGGTGGAGATAGAGGGAAGACAACAAATGGGCATGCTCTACATCGGCCGACGTCCGACACTGGATAATGGCGAGAACATCTCACTGGAAGTCAACATCCTTGATTTCTCCGATGATATTTATCATACAGAAGTTAACGTATCGTTTATTTATTATATACGCGAAGACAAACGTTTCGACAACCTGGAAAAGCTGAAAGAGCAACTCCAAAACGATAGGGAAAACGTCAGACAAATACTAAACAAAACTATTTAATCTATTTCAAAGATGAAAAGAGAAGAGGCATATTACGAAGCTATAGACCTGCTGAAGGGAATGATTGTCAGACCTTCTTTGAGCAGGGAAGAGGCAGCCGTTGCCGACTATCTGGAGCAGGTATGGCTGTCGAAGGGGCACAAAGTGCACCGGAAAGGGAACAATCTATGGATTGCCGCCCCAATTTTCCGGTTAGACAAACCCACCTTATTGCTCAATTCGCACATCGACACCGTACGACCGGCAGCAGGCTGGACGAAGGATCCCTATACCCCGGAAGAGGGCGATGATGACCGCATTTACGGACTCGGCAGCAATGATGCCGGAGCCAGCGTTGTGTCGCTCTACGGAGCCTTCATCCGGTTAAGCGAATCCGAACAACCTTATAACCTGATCTTCCTTGCCTCGTGCGAAGAAGAGGTGTCCGGCAAGAACGGATTAGAAAGCGTTTTGCCCGATCTGCCATCCGTTTCCTTCGCCATTGTAGGCGAGCCGACAGGCATGCAGCCGGCGGTTGCCGAGATGGGGCTGATGGTACTAGACTGTACCTCCCACGGAAAGTCCGGCCATGCCGCCCGCCACGAAGGGATAAACGCCATCGATCTGGCAATGCAAAACATCAAATGGTTTCACACCTACCAGTTCGATGAGCACAGCGACTTTTTAGACCCGATAAAGATGACCGTCACCATGATACACGCCGGGACGCAACACAACGTGATACCGGACAAGTGCGAATTTACAGTGGATGTGCGCAGCAACGATTGCTACACAAACGAAGAACTGCTCGAACAGATCAGCAGGCAGGTAACGTGCGAAGTAAAGGCACGCAGCTTGCGCCTCAACTCCTCGAGCACCAACCTGACGCATCCCTTCGTACGCCGTGCCGTCTTGTTGGGAAAAGAGCCTTTCGGATCGCCCACACTCAGCGACCAGGCACTGATGCCCTTCCCGTCGGTCAAGATAGGACCGGGAAACTCTGCTCGCTCGCACACAGCCGATGAGTATATCTGCTGCATGGAGATACGCGAAGCCATCGACACGTACGTACAGTTGCTCAACGGATTGATTATCGTATAAATATGTTCAGAAAAATACTCGGAGTCATCGGGACGCGCTACCTCATTGCTTTCCTCAACTTGCTGCTGATCTTTATTAACGCAAAGGTATTGGGGGCAGACGGGCTGGGACTGATCGGGCTGATCATTGCTTCAATGAACATTGCCGTCATGGTGAACAGCGTACTGTGTGGCAATACGATTGTCTATTTTATGAACCGCTACTCCTTCCGGATGATCTTTCTACCCGCCTACCTATGGGCGCTGATCGGATCGGCTGCTGCATGCGGAATCATGGCGCTGATCGGGCTCATTCCCGCCGGATATGGGGGCGATGTCTATTTGCTGGCGGTAGTAAACTCGTTGATAGCTGCCAATTCCCGGTTTCTCTTGGGTAAAGATCGGATGAGGGGCTTCAACCTCACCTTTATGCTGCAAGGCGGACTGCTCGTCGTCCTCGTGCTTTATCTCGAGGCTGTCGCAGAAAGGCAGGATGTCCCGGCTTATCTAACGGGGTTATACGTGGCCAACGGCATTGCTTTCACCGTCAGCCTCGTCTGGATTCTGCCCTACCTGATGAAACGGGAAAAGGAGGCAGAGGGTGGACGGACTCCGCTCATGGTCATTATGAAAAAGATGTTTGCTTATGGTCTGTGGAGCAGCGCGGACAATCTGGCAGAGAACTGCACAACCCGCTTGAATTACTTTCTGATACAGCACTTCTCCGGCCTGGGTGCTGTCGGGCTGCTGGATGCGGGCACCAAAATATCTGAAAGTGCTTGGCACATCAGCAGAAGCATCTGCTTCATTGAATATAGCAGCATCGCCAAAACGCCCGACACGGCCGAACAAAAGCGCATCACGCTGCAACTATTCAAGTTGACCTTCTGCGCCATGACGTTTGTAATGGGGTGTATCTTGCTAATTCCGGAGTGGGTTTACACGGATTATCTGTTTAGTGCCGAGTTTAAAGGGATGCGAATGGTGGTAGTAGGGCTTTCATTCGGAGTAGTGGCGTTGGGGTGTAACAGCATTTTGGGGCATTACTTTATTGGCAGCGGCAAGATTCGATATAGCACCTACAGTTCTTGCATCGGGCTACTCACCTTATTGTTGGCGGGCTACCTGCTGATCCCTCGCTATGGGGTGACGGGCTCGGCCTTTAGTACCAGCATTGCTTTCTGCGCCATGCTGGCTTTCTCACTCACCATCTTTACTCGCCAGACGGGGGCACGCCTTCGTGAGTTTCTGCCCGAACGGACGGACTGGCTCTACCTAAAAGACAAACTGACGCAACGCTTCTCCCGCTAATCCAACCACGGAAGCGGGTTCAACTTCGTCTTCTCCTTCCATAACTGGAAGTGGAGGATGGTCGCGTTGCCGTCCTCTGTATCTGTATAAATCTTACCAATGGCCTGACGGGTACTTACCTGATCGCCAGCCTTAACATAGACCTGACTCAGA
>JAVVRI010000038.1:0-15827 GCA_036654795.1 Tannerellaceae bacterium | reverse complement strand
AGTTACCATGGCGCACGATGACGGAATTATTATAACCCGGCACCACGAACACACGCGTCACCACCCCGTTAAAAATAGAACGGGCATCCGTACCGGGAGAGGTCTGTATGTCGATGCCGCTATTATTGGTACGTACATATTTCAATTCTTGATGTTGCTGCACTCCGAAAGTGGCCACAATGGTATGGCGACCGGACACAGGGTAAGGCAAACGCCCCTGGTTGCCGGCAAAGTCGTCGGATAGACGCTTCTCAGCACGAGTCATGGCGTAGCCGCCTTTCGTTTCGGCCACACGCTCTTCGCGAATAGGCTCAGGAGTAGGTTCAGGCGCAGGTTCGGGAGCAGGCTTTTCGACTGCTTTCTTTCTGGATGATTTCTTGTTGTTGGACGCTATCGCAGCTGCTTCTGCCGCAGCCTTTTCACGTGCCCTACGTTCGCGCTCAAGGCGGGCGATGCGCTCACGCTCCAATCGTTCGCGTTCGGCCTTTGCTTCGGCTTCTGCACGAGCTATTTCTTCTGCAATCTGCTGTTCTATGCGGCGGTTTAGGGCGTCTGCCTGACGCTGTTTCTTCTTCAGATCTGCCTGTAGTTGTTTCTGCTTCTTCGTCAGTTGCTGCACCTCTATCTTCTGGCTCGACTCCTCGGTTTGTAGCTTCTGGCTTTCCTGCTCGCGGACGCCCAGCAAGGAGCGCTTGTCGCTGCGTACCTTTTCCAGTTCCGCACGCTTATGCGCTATCTCCTGCTGCTTTCCGATGATCTCGGTAGCCTGACGCTTCTGCCAATCGGCATATTCGCGCAAGTAGCGAAGTCGGCGAAGGGACTGTGAAAAGTTGTCTGCCGAAAGAATGTACAACAGTTTGTCCTGCGAGGAATGGCGCTTATACAAGCCCTTCACGGACTTGCTGTAGTTGGCACGCTTACCGCCCAGCTCTCGCTCCAATTTATTGATTTCGGACTGCATGCTGCCCATCTGCTGATCAATGGCCGTCACCTCTTCGCTTAAGATATTGATCACCTTCTTACGGGATAGGATCTGATTTACAATCAGGTTCAATCGGTTCAGAGAGTTCTTTGCCGTCTGGCTTGTCTCCTTCAATAACTGATTTGTCATTTCAATTTCTGCCAGCGCGGCCTTGCGCTGCTTCTCCAGTTGCTTCACTTTTGAAGAGTTCTGAGCCATTACGGTCAGACTCAAACATATAAATAGGACAAACCAGCTATATTTCATTTCGTTATGTTCGTTAATGCTTTTAATACCTGCGCAAAGGTGATCCGGGTATATTTAGAAGGAATAGAAAATTCCATCGCTACCGGCACATCCACCTGTATACGCGAAAAGCGAAAGTTTATGCCACCTACCGGCGCACCATCCGCCACGATCTCCGTCTCCATCAACATAGGAAAGGGTTGCTTCTCCACCATCCGGAAGTCTGTATAGTTCCACCCTAGCAGAAAGCGCTCTGAAGAATCCGAAATATGGGTAGACAGCAACTTCTGCTCACCATCCGCCACGAAGGTATAAAGCAGTTCCATCACATCTTTCACCTTTATTTCAGCCCTTGTCCCCTCTTGCTTCAGCAGGAAGCGGTTATACTGGCGGGCGGAAATATCCTGTTCGCCGGGAAGGAAAAGACGATTAGTAAAGAGGGCTTGCAGATTGTAAAAGTTAAAGTCTATGGGTGTCTGCCCTTTTAGGCCGGCATAGCTTTCGCTGACATATCGTTTGTTTATCCGATCCATCACCTTGACGCTATCTGTACTAATCTCTATACGAAACATTTCTATTCCTAGAAAGGGTTGCACGGAAAGTTGAAAGGCACTGTCGCGCACCATCTTCATCTCCACACGCGAACTCATGTTGTTCTTAGGCATATTAAGTTCCACTTTCAGACTTGCTGTCAGCGTATTAAAGCGGAAAGCAGACTCCTTCATGGAGTCGAAAAACTCATTATGCATCTTATTGCCGGTCGGCTCCGTCACCTTTGCCACCTTTGTCGATTTACATCCCCCCAACACAATCAGGGAAAGGAGAAAAAGGGAGGTAGCCAATTCTTTTATTCTTCTCATTTTGCTATTTCTTCAATATAGATTTGTTCTGCAATCTTACGTTCCAACACATCACTCTTCTTACCCATCTCTTTCGCTTTTTTCCATTGTTCCAGCGCCTTGTCCTTATCACCGTTCATAAAGAGAATGTCTCCGTAATGATCGATCAACTCGAAACTTTTCGTTGTGTCCTTTTCCAAAGCACTTTCGATATAGATCTTTGCCAGCGTATAATTAGCCTGCATAAAGAATATCCAAGCGTACGTATCCAGATAAGTCGCGTTGTCGGGCTGCAACTTGATGCATTGGGCACTCATGCGTTCCGCCTTCTTCAGGTCTTTCTTCTCCAAGGTAAGAAAGTAGCTGTAGTTATTAAGCACCACAATATTGTTGTCGTTATACTTGAGCGCCTCGTCGTAAGACTCATAGGCTTTCGGCATATTCTTTATCTGATAATAGATGTCGCCAATCTGTCCGTAAAAGTCCGACATCAGGGCGGTATTCTCTGCCGGAATCTTCTTCAGACCGGCGTAATAAGCGTCTAGCGCCTCCTGATACTTCTCCTGCTGGTAGTAAGCGATGCCAAGGTAAAAGTTATACTCCGGTGCGTTCGGGAACAACTCTTGGCACTTCAGGCAGATGCGCATCAGTTCGGGTATGTTTTCTGTCTTGAGCGAGATATTAAGCAACTGCTGCCAAGCTCCGGCGTTTTCCGGTTCCATCTCGGTGACAAGCTGAAATTGGAAGCGCGCCTCCTCCATCTTGTTTTGGGCAACAAGCAGACCGCCATACATTTGCTTCAGATCCAGATCCTCCGGATGTTGTTCCAATAGCGTTTGGAAAAGGATATTGGCACTCTCCGAGCCCTTCTGTGTCTGTTGTAGGCGAAGGATGTAGCGAGAAAGGATGTTGACCTTTGTCTCCACGTCCAACTTCTCATTGATCAATGCGTCACGTATCTGCGTCTCGGCAGCCTCCTTGTTTCCGGTAGCTTCGTAATAGTTTGCCATCGAAACAACATAGTATGGATTCTCAGGATCAATCACGTGCGCTTGGTTATAGGCTTCGAGCGCCTTTGCCATCTCTTTCTTTTCGAGGTGAAGGTCGCCCAGTACGATTCGGTAACGGGCTTGCATCGGGAACTTGTCCGCCAGCTTCTCTATCTCCTTAAAGGCATTATTCGGCTGCTCCAACTGCATATATAGTTTGTACTTTTGCAAAGAAAGAGATTCGTTCATGCCAATGCTTGCCTCCAAAACGTCGTAAGCTTGAATGGCTTCAAGGATTTCCCCCTCCTGCGTAAGCGATTCGGCCAAGTAGTAATTGAGTTCCGGCTTGTCGGGATACTTCTTTGCCAGCTCTTCAAACTCACTGACAGCCTCGCCAAACATGCCCTGATCACGGCAAATGGAGGCATACGCCATCCGGTAAGTAAAGTTGTCCGAACTGCTGGCAACGGCGCGTTTCAGCATATCCACTGCCTTGTCCGGACGATCCAACTGCACGTAAAAGGTTGAAAGCTCGTAAAGCAGCGGAGCTGCCGTACTGTCTATCGCCAAGCAATAGGAGAAGGCGTCATAGGCAGCATCGAACTTGCCGGCATGCTTCAGGTTCAACCCTTCGTAGAAGAAATAATCAAACTTACGCTGATCTGCCGCACAAAGCGTTACAGCGGACGAAGGTTTCTCTTTCCGGATGTCAGCAGCCTGTGCCGGACGCATATCCAACAACAAAAGCAGTGTCAGAAAGCCATATATCAGTTGTTTCAACATCTATGATTTTTATTAATTGTTTTGCTTACTTGCCGGTATGACCAAAACCACCTGCTCCGCGCTCAGTGTCGCCCAGCGACTCGACCGGTTGCCACTTCACCTGGCTATAGGCGGCAATCACCATCTGACAGATGCGCTCACCATCATTCACGGTAAAGGGGTTGGCGGAGAGGTTAACCAAAATGACGCCTATTTCGCCGCGATAATCGGCATCGATTGTGCCGGGACTGTTTAGCAACGTGATGCCATGCTTCAAGGCCAACCCGCTACGAGGGCGCATTTGCGCTTCGTATCCTTCGGGCAGGGCGATAAACAGACCTGTTGAGATCAGTTTACGTTCTAAAGGGTTCAACACGACCGGTTCGCTTAAATTCGCACGGATGTCCATTCCCGCTGACAGCGCCGTAGCATACGATGGCAGGGGGTGATGAGAGGTATTAATGATCTTTACTTCCATATTTTATTGTCGTTGAGCGAACAAAGATACTAAAATTACAGCGCGCCCTCCGCACAGAGGCGGAGGAGTTCGCCTATTTTAAATTAATTTAGTTTACCCAATCGCCATTTTCTTTAATCAGTTGCACCAGTCGCTCCACGGCCTCTTCCTCCGGAATGGCGCGCAAGACGCACTCTTTTCCTTTATATAGGCTGATTTGTCCGCGACCGGCGCCTACGTAGCCATAGTCAGCATCCGCCATCTCGCCGGGTCCATTGACGATACACCCCATGATTCCTATCTTCAGCCCCTTCAAGTGGGAAGTGGCCTCTTTTATGCGGGCAATAGCCGTCTGCAAGTCGTAGAGGGTACGTCCACAGCTGGGACAAGATATATATTCTGTTTTGCTGATGCGAGAACGGGTGGCCTGAAGAATTCCAAACATACAGCTATCCACAAGCTGTGCCGCGCAACCTTCATTCTGCAGCAAGACGCCATCTCCAAAGCCGTCCAGCAGCAAAGTGCCTAAATCTACTCCCGCCTTTAACTGCAAAGATTCCAGATCAGTTTCGTGATAAGATTGATGTAAAACGACCGGCACGTCGCATCCGGCAGCCAGCAACTTATGCATAGCCGCCCGTTCGGAAGCCACCCCATTCAGATGGTGGGTAGCAAGGATAACGACGACCTTTTTGTCCTTCGACAATATCTCCAACATCCGCTGTGACAAGTCGTTGTAAGTAAGACGTATGAATTTTAACGGCACGTCGTAGTCGGCCAGCTCCTCCATCTCCGAAGCAAGGAAATAAGGGAAAGCATTCGGGCGCAACTTCCAGAAATGGGCATCCACCAACATCCGGAAACTGTCCGGCAGGTTGTCCGGATCTTCCTTTCCTATATAGATATAATCCGGCAGGATGGTATGGTCGAACTCGAAGTCTCCCATCGTTCGGTCGGAGATGACAACCGGAGGGAAGTGTCCGCCAATGCCTTCCACCACACGGCTCAGACGGCGAGTGGCTGTGATAGGGTTATAGCCCGGAGCCGTTTCGGCCGTAATGGGGCGATGGTCGCGGCGCTCATTGATGTAGCTCACTAACTTACGGGCTACTGGAAGCTCAGCTTCGGGGTCTTCGCTAAGCGAGACGCGGATCGTATCCCCTATGCCATCGGCCAGAAGGGCACCAATGCCGACAGCACTCTTGATACGCCCATCTTCGCCATCGCCGGCTTCGGTTACGCCTAGGTGAAGCGGATAGTGCATATCTTCCGCCTCCATCGTCTGCACCAGCAGGCGGACGGTCTTTACCATCACGGTGGTGTTGGAGGCTTTGATTGAAATCACCACGTCCGGAAAATGATCCCCCCGACAGATGCGCAGAAACTCCATGCAAGAAGCAACCATGCCTTCGGGCGTGTCGCCATAGCGGCTCATAATGCGGTCGGACAGCGAACCGTGGTTTACGCCAATGCGGATGGCGGTACCGTGTTCTTTACAGATGCGTAGAAAAGGGCGGAAACGGTCGCGTATCTTCTGCAACTCGGCAGCATACTCCTCGTCCGTATAGTCCATGTGGCTAAAGGTCTTCACCCTGTCCACATAGTTGCCGGGATTGATCCGCACTTTCTCTACCTGTGTAGCAGCCATGTCGGCTGCTTTCGGATTGAAATGAATATCTGCCACCAGCGGAGTGGTGTAGCCTTCAGCGTTCAGTTCCTTACGTATCTCGCCAAGGTTGCGGGCTTCTCGTTCGCCCTGGGCAGTAAAGCGTACATACTCTGAACCTGCATCGATCATACGAATAGCTTGGCGTACAGCCGCATCGGTATCCATCGTCGATACGTTCGCCATTGATTGTACACGGATGGGGTTAGTTCCTCCCAAAGGTACGTTTCCGATATGCACCACCGACGAACGGCGGCGGTGATAATTGAAGTAATCCATTTGCAATTGACAATTGACAATTGGCAATTGACAATTAAGAAGAAACAATCGGACAACTGACAATTGATAAATTAAGCAAGCTGTGCGCCTCTTTCAATCATCAATTGTCAATCGTCAACTGTCAATCATTAACCGTCAACCGACAATTAATTTGTTTTGTATTTAAACGACACCTTGGCCAATTCCTCGTTGGCTTTTACTATCTTTTTCTTTAGATCTTCCTTATAGGCAGCGAGCTTCGCCTGAAGCGCCTCGTCACCCACAGCAAGCATCTGCACAGCCAGGATCCCAGCATTGAGCGATCCGTTGATTCCCACCGTTGCTACAGGTATGCCCGGAGGCATCTGCACAATGGCCAGAAGCGCATCCATTCCGTCAAGCGAAGCATTGATGGGCACACCAATAACAGGCAATGTTGTCATAGAGGCAATTACTCCGCAAAGATGCGCCGCCATTCCGGCAGCAGCTATAATTACTTTGACGCCACGTCCTTTCGCTCCTTTGGCAAAAGCTTCCACCTCTGCCGGGGTGCGATGGGCGGAGAGTGCATGGATTTCGAAGGGCACTTCCATCTCGTCCAGCAACTTGGCAGCCTTTTCCATAACCGGCAGGTCGGAAGTGCTACCCATAATAATGCTTACAACAGGGGTCATTTCCTTATTTTGCAATTAATTGCTCGTATTCAGCAGCAGAAAGCAGTTTACCCACTTCGGCAGCGTCAGCAACGGATACCTTAACCAACCAACCAGCACCATACGGTTCTGCATTAACCAACTCAGGCTTGTCTTCCAGTTCTGCATTTACTTCCAACACATCACCTGAAATAGGCATAAACAAATCGGAAACAGTCTTAACGGCTTCGATTGTGCCAAACACCTCTTCTTGAGCGATCGTCTCGCCTTCGGTAGTGATGTCTACATAAACGATTTCACCCAGTTCGCTTTGTGCATAGTCCGTAATGCCTACATACGCAACATCGCCTTCTACACGGACCCACTCGTGATCCTTTGTGTACTTTAATTCTGCAGGAAAATTCATACTTTTAGTGTTTTTATTAGATGAATAAATATATATAACTCAATAATGAGACTACAAAGGTACATATAAATCCCAGACTAAACCCAGCATAAACCTGCATAGGTGTATGTCTTTTTAAAAAGATACGCGAAGTGCCCACGGCACCCGCAATAATCAACACAATAATAAACGCCCAGTAGGGGTTAACCATGTGTACGCGAGCAATCCCCATGATGCCGCCCAGCAAGCCGCCAATACCAATCGTATGGGCGCTGATCTTCCAAAAGAAGTTGATGCAGAGCGCCAACAGCAAAGCCAAAGCAGCTCCCCCTAGTATGGCTAGCAGCCAGAAGGGCATCATCATCTTATACAGAAAGATGCCGCAAATCATAATGGAGGCTACAAAGATCAGATAAGGCACCGCCCGCTCCCTCCGATTGGACAGCTCCAGATCGGTAGCCGCTCCGTTCTTTACCAACAGCATGATCAGCCCACCCGGCACAAAGGCCGTCAAGAAAAACGTCATCCCTACCAGCAGCAACTTCACATTAAACGGGAAGATGGCCAGATAGGTAAAAGCCATCGCCAACACAAAGCCGTAGGTGATCATCAGCAACGGATGGAATAGGATGGATGTTATATTTGCAAGTAATCTCATAGATTTTCCTTTCTTCAATTTAAATTTCTTTTCTGAGGCGGGCAACCGGCACACCCAACTGCTCCCTATATTTAGCAACGGTGCGACGGGCAATCAGATACCCTTTCTCTTTCAAGATTACAGTCAACTCCTCATCCGTAAGCGGTTTGCGCTTTAGCTCACCATCGAAAAGCTCCTTCATGATCTTCTTCACCTCGCGGGTAGATATCTCCTCGCCACTATCCGTCTGCATGGACTCGGAAAAGAAGTACTTCAGGGAATAGATGCCGAAATTGGTCTGTACGTACTTGCTGCTACTCACGCGGGAGATGGTCGATATGTCGTAACCCGCACGCTCGGCCACATCCTTCAGAATCATAGGGCGGAGCGTAGCCTCGTCTCCCGTCAGGAAGAAGTCTCGTTGCAGCCGGATAAGCGTCTCCATCGTCCGCTGCAACGTTTCGTTACGCTGACGAATCGCATCGATAAACCATTGGGCGGAGTCCAGTTTCTGCTTGACAAACTGCACAGCGTCGCGCATGTCTGCCGTCTGGTTAAGCTTATTACCGTTATAATCCTGAAACATTTCGGCATAGCCGCGGTTGATGTGCAAGTCCGGTATGCCACCATTGTTCATGCTCAGCACCAGTTCTCCATTGCTAGCCTCTACCAAGAAATCCGGAATCACACGCTCCATGGCCGACTCCATCGAAGCATCCCAACTACTTCCCGGCTTGGGGCTCAGTCCGGTTATCTCCTTGATGACCTGCTTGAGCAACTCTTCGTCTATCTCCAATAAGCGAATGATCTTCTCATAATGCTTGCGCGAGAACTCTTCGAAATAGTCCGTCAACACCCGAATAGCCAGTTGGGTGGTAGCGGTCTGCTTTTTCTTATCGAGTTGTATCAGCAGACACTCCTGCAAATTGCGGGCTCCCACTCCGGAAGGCTCAAAGTCCTGTATAACCGTCAGCACCTCCTGTATCTCTTCCTCCCTCACCTCCTGTCCGGCCTGAAAGATCAGGTCGTCAGCAATGGCAGAAAGGTCGCGACGCAGATAACCATCGTCGTCGATGTTTCCTATTATATATTCAGCGATCAGCACCTGCTTCTCCGGCAAGTCGCGCAGGCCGAGTTGTTGCAGCAGGTTTTCGCCCAACGATTGGCTAACGGAGAAGGGCACGTCCTCCTTCTTCTCCTCCCTCTCGCTTTGTTCGCGAAGCTTATAGTCGGGAATGTCGTCGTCACTCAAATAATCGTCCAAGGAAATATCCGCCTCTGTTTCGGCGGGTGGCAACTCGTCCGCGCCTTCATCCGTCTGCCCAAGATCATCCAAGGGCTCCTTTCCCTCTTCCAGCGCAGGGTTTTCTTCCAGCTCGTGCTTCACCTTCTCTTCCAACTCGATAGTAGGAAGTTCAAGCAGTCGTATCAACTGAATCTGCTGGGGGGAAAGTTTTTGTTGTAACCTTTGCTGTAACTGTTGCTTCAACATAAATATCTGTCTAAATATACGTCATCACTCTTTGAACATGCAAATATAACTTTTTACGGCGAATGCAGCGGCTGTTCCGTGATATTTGTACTGATTTTGCTCATCTATACGGATCATTTACTATTTTGCACGGATCAAATTTATAAGCCGACAGTTGTCGGCTTATAGGCTGACTACTGTCGGCTTATAGACCGACAACTGTCAGCCTATAGATCGACAATTGTCGGCCTATTAAAAACAAGCAATAAAAACGATAAAAAAGCGTGTACACAAAAATAAACTATACACGTTAGCCGTCCTCAATTGTCTACTATCACTTAATATTTACTACCTTTGTCCGGCATTTTAAAGCCGACAAAACAGTATGATCAGTTATTTACAAGTAGACGGACTCACCAAAAGCTTCGGCGATTTGGTCTTATTCGAAAATATTACATTTGGTATTGCCCAAGGGCAGAAGGTGGGTCTGATTGCTAAGAACGGAGCAGGAAAGACAACATTACTCAACATTATTGCAGGAAAAGAGGACTACGACAACGGCGCCGTCGTCTTTCGTAGTGGCATCAGGGTGAGCTATCTGGAACAAGCCCCCCACTACCCCGACGGACTAAGCGTCATGCAGGCCTGCTTTTACTCGCCCAACGAAACGATCCGTCTGATTGCCGAATACGAAGAGGCGATGCGCAGCGGCGACCATTCGAACCTGGAGCACATCTTGCTACGCATGGATAACGAAAAGGCGTGGGACTATGAGCAAAAGGCAAAGCAGATCCTTTCGCAACTCAAGATAACGGATTTCGACCAGAAGGTAGAACAACTCTCAGGCGGACAGTTGAAGCGCGTGGCGCTGGCCAACGTGCTGATTACCGAGCCCGAACTGCTCATACTGGACGAGCCTACCAACCACTTGGATCTGGAGATGACCGAATGGCTGGAGGGTTACCTTAGCCGCCAAAACATGAGCCTGCTGATGGTGACGCACGACCGCTACTTCCTAGATCGCGTATGCAACGAGATTGTAGAAATAGACCGTCAGCAAATCTACCAATATAAAGGTAGCTACAACTACTACCTTGAGAAGCGGGGCGAACGTATGGAAGCGCTCAACGCCGAGACCGACCGCGCCAGCAACCTGCTGCGCAAAGAGCTGGAATGGATGCGCCGCCAACCGCAAGCACGGGGCACAAAAGCAAAATATCGCATCGACGCCTATTACGAACTGGAGAAGAAGGCGCAGCAACCGAAAGATGCCGGCAACGTGAGTCTGGACATCAAGGCTTCGTATATCGGATCGAAGATCTTCGAAGCCGAACATGTATGCAAGCGCTACGGCGACGTAAGGATTGTGGAGGACTTCAACTACGTCTTTTCACGCTATGAAAAGCTAGGCATCGTCGGCAACAACGGCACGGGGAAGTCTACCTTTATTAAAATGCTAATGGGCGAAGTAGCGCCGGACAGCGGACACTTCGACGTCGGCGAGACTGTGCGCTTCGGCTACTATAGTCAGGACGGCCTCCAATTCGACGAGCAGATGAAGGTGATCGACGTCGTGCAGGACATCGCCGAGTTCATCGACCTTGGGGATGGCAAGATGATGGGCGTAACGCAGTTTCTTAACTACTTCCTCTTTACTCCCGAAAAGCAACATAGCTTCGTGTATAAGCTCAGTGGTGGGGAGAAGCGCCGCCTTTACCTCTGTACCATCCTGATGCGCAACCCGAACTTCTTGGTGCTCGATGAGCCGACGAACGACCTCGACATCGTCACCCTCAACGTGCTAGAGGAATATCTACGCAGTTTCCGCGGATGCCTGATCGTCATCTCGCACGACCGTTACTTTATGGACAAGGTGGTAGACCATCTGCTCGTCTTCCGCGGACAAGCCGACATCAAAGACTTCCCCGGCCACTACACGCAGTATCGCGAATGGAAAGAGACGCAGGATCAGTTAGAAAAGGAGGCCGAAGCCCAGCGTACACGCAGCCTCTCACCCACTCCAGAGAAGTCCCCCCATGCCGCCACCACTGAACAGAAGAAGAAACTCACCTTCAAGGAGCGTAAGGAGTTTGAAGCACTGGAAGCAGAGATCCCTCTCCTAGAAGCCGAAAAGGCAGAACTGGAAAAGGCGATGAGCAGCGGCACGCTGACAAACGAGTTGTTAATGGAGAAGTCGTCCCGCATCGCAATCGTGATGGACGAAATAGACGAGAAAACAATGCGCTGGTTGGAACTGAGCGAATGGGCGTAAGCAATTATAATTGATCATTGACAACAAATAAGAAAGAGAATGATTTATGAAAGATAAGCTTTGGAACAGGAACTTTGTGCAGTGCTGCCTGTCTTACTTTCTGATGAATTTTGCATTTTACATGCTGATGCCTACCATGCCGGTCTATCTGGCAGAGGAGCTGGGCATCGACACATCGAAAGTGGGGATGGCACTATCGAGCTACACCATCGGACTGCTTTGCGTGCGGCCATTCTCGGGCTATCTGGTGGATTGCGTGTCGCGCAAACCGCTCTACCTGTTTTCCTTTTTGGCCTTTGCCCTCATGTTCTCCGGTTATCTTTTTGCCACTACGGTTGTGCTGGTGATGAGTGTCCGCTTCCTACAAGGAGGCTTTATGGGTATAACCTCTGTGGCGGGAAACACCATTGCTATTGACGTCATCCCCTCCAAGCGAAGAGGTGAAGGGATGGGCTTCTACGGGCTGACCATCAATCTGGCCATGTCTCTTTCGCCTTTGCTGGCAGTAACGCTTTACGGTCAGGAGGGGTTCCGCCCCGTGGTATTGGCGGCAATGGCGATTGCTTTTGTCGGTGTGGCATCGGTGTCGTTGATCCGTTATCCGAAGCGAAAGCGAACACCGCGCCCCTCTTTCTCGTTAGACCGTTTTATATTGGTCAAGGCACTACCCTCGGCGTTCGCCTATATGCTGACAGCCATTCCTTACGGGATGATTGTGTCGTTTGTAGTCCTTTATGGCAAGGAGATAGACGTACCCAATTCGGGTTACTTCTTTATCTTTATGGCGATTGGGGTAGGTGTGGCGCGGCTTATCTCCGGCCGGCTGGTCGATAGGGGGAAGATTCATCTTGTATCCATCAGTGCGCTGCTTTGCCTGATCTTATCGCTAACACTGTTTGCTACGATTCATACGGTCGGAGTGTTTTATGCCTCGGCATTGGCTATTGGCATTGGCTTCGGAGTGAGTGTGCCGGCCTTTCAATGCCTGTTTGTGAACGTAGCGCCCCACCACATGCGCGGCACGGCTACCTCCACCTATCTGACCTCCTTCGACTTCGGAGTGGGTATCGGGATGCTTTCAGCCGGCTTCATTGCTGAACACACCAATCTGGCTACGGCCTATCTGGCAGGAGCAGGATGCTGCGTACTCTCCCTTTTGGTCTATCTTCGCTACGCCCGTCCGGCTTACGAACGAAACAAGTTGCCGCTTTAACCGATTTATTTGCTTGCGGTTTTCAAGGAAAGACGTTATATTTGCTGGAAATTTTTATTGGATGAGAAAGGTTGTTTGCTTCTTGTTGATGTTTCTTATGGGAAGTTCGCTGATGGCAGAACCTCGCAAAAAGGTCGGTGTCGTGTTGAGCGGCGGCGGCTCAAGAGGCATGGCACATATCGGCGTACTAAAAGTACTGGAAGAAGCAGGAATACCCATCGACTACGTGGTGGGTACCAGCATGGGGGCGATTGTTGGTGGCCTCTACTCTATTGGCTACAGTGCAGAGGCCATCGACAGCATGGTGCAAGCACAGGACTGGAACTTCCTGCTCAGCGACAAAGTGCTGCGTAACAGCCAGTCCTTTCCCGCAAAAGAAAGTTCGGAGAAGTATATCCTCTCCCTCCCCTTTGGTAAAGAGAAGAAGGATCGCATGATAACCAGCGTAATCAAGGGGCAAAGCCTCTACAACCTCTTTTCCGACCTGACCATCGGCTATCATGATTCGGTAGACTTCAACACCTTTAAGACGCCTTTCGCTTGTGTGGCCGTCGATGCTGTCAACGGAAAGGAATATGTGTTCCATAAAGGCAGCCTTCCTCTGGCGATGCGTGCTAGTATGGCCATCCCGGCCGTCTTCTCGCCCGTACGGCTGGACAGTATGATGCTGATAGACGGAGGGCTAAACAATAACTTCCCGGTAGACGTGGCTCGCGCAATGGGTGCGGAGATTATTATCGGGGTAGACGTGCTACCCGGCAAACTGAAAACAATGGACGAACTGGCTAGCCCACCCGAACTAATCGAGCAGATCGTAACCCTTTATAGCTACGACAAATATCGCGATAACATTGCCCACTCCGACGTGCTGATCCGTCCGGACGTGATCACCTATAACTCCGCCAACTTCGCAGCTAGTGCACTAGACAGCATGATCCACCGTGGCGAACGGGCTGCCCGTGAGCATTGGAGCGACCTGCAAGCACTCAAAAAGCGAATCGGACTGGCAGACGACTACGTGCCCCAACCCTCGTCCGACCCTAGCCGTACGGTTTCGGCTACCGACACCTTCTATATCCGCCACATCTCGTTTGTGGGAGTCGATCCGCGGGACGAAAAGTGGCTAAAGAAACTATGCGGCCTCCATGAAGAGAGCTACATCACCCGCATACAACTGCAAAAAGCAATGTCCATTCTGGTGGGTACCAATGCCTATGCAAACGTTAGTTATAAGCTGGCCGGTGTGGAGGGTAGAGATCTGATCCTATCCGTGCAAAACAAATCCATCAGCAGCCTCAACCTAGGGCTACGTTTCGACACGGAGGAGATTGTGGCCGTACAGCTCAATGCCACGCTCGACTATCGGGCGCGAAACCATTCCCGCCTCGCCTTTACCGGACGTGTCGGACGCACCTCGCAGGCACGGCTCGACTATACCCTCGACCGGACGCCCCTGCGCAACATCAACCTAGCCTATATGTTCAGCTACCGCGATCTGGATATTTACGAACATGGCACGAAGAAGTTCAACACCGCCTATCGCCATCACTTGGTAGAGGTCAGCTATTCGGATATGAACTGGATGAACTTCAAATTTCAAGTTGGGGCGCGTTATGAGTATTTCGACTATAGTGCCTTCCTCTACACCGACCAAGTGCAAGACTATCAGGTAAAGCCGGAGGGGTTTATCAGTTACTTCGCGCAAGCACATCTTGAGACACTTGACAGGCGCTACTTCCCATCACGCGGCGTCTCGCTCAAGGCGGACTATTCATTCTATACGGATAACTTCGTGACCTATAACGGCAGTTCGCCCTTCTCGGCCGTCAGCCTGAGCTTTACTACTGCGTTGCCACTGAGCCAGCACCTCTGCTTGTTGCCTTCATTCCATTCGCGCGTGCTGATTGGGGGAAACTTGGCTTATTCCTATTTAAATCTTGTCGGAGGGGAGATGGCAGGCAAGTATGTGCCCTATCAAATGCCATTCATGGGGATCAACCACATGGAGATATTAAACAATTCGGTAGCTATTGCGGCGCTCCACCTTCGCCAGCGCATTGGTAGCCACCACTACGTCTCGCTGATTGCCAATTACGCCATCCATAACAACAACGTACTTCATTTGTTTGATGGAAAAAGCATCTGGGGTGGCGGCATCGGCTATGCGTACGACAGTCTGGCCGGTCCAGTGAATGCGAACTTCAGCCTTTCCAATCAAAACACAAAACTGCAATTTTATCTGAACCTGGGATATAGCTTCTAAATAAACAAGAATATGAATGCACAGATCATAGAATTCCTTATAGAATTGAGAGAGAACAACCACCGCCCCTGGTTTCAGGAAAACAAAGCGCGGTATGACGCATTACGTACAGCCTTTATCGGTGAGGTACAGCAGTTGATTGATGGGATTGCCCAGTTCGATTCCGAAGTAACCGGACTGGAGGCCAAGGACTGCCTATTCCGCATCTACCGAGACATCCGTTTTTCGCCGGACAAAACGCCATACAAAACCCACTTCTCAGCCTACATCGCCCAAGGAGGACGTTCCAGCGAACGCGGAGGCTATTACGTCCATCTCGAGCCGGGCAACTGCATGCTGAGCGGAGGCGTTTGGTGCCCGCCACCACGTCTGCTTAAAATGCTCCGTCAGGACATCTACGATCATATTGAAGAGTTCAGTGCCTTATTAGAAGATCCCGCTTTCAAGCAAACCTATCCTGAGTTGGATGGCGACACGCTAAAGCGCATGCCCACCGGCTATCCTGCCGACTTCGCTTCGGGTGAGATTCTTCGCCACAAGGACTTCTGTGTAAGCAGCATGAAGCCGGACAGCTTCTTCTCCTCGGACGATTGGCTGAAAGAGTCGCTTGCCGCCTTTCGCCAGCTTCTCCCCTTCAATCAATTCCTTAACTACACCGTGGACACCTATCAAGGACGATAAAACATCGAAAGAGGAGCAAGAGTGCTTGACGCTCCTACTCCTCTTTCTTACAAACCACCAGCTCCCAGCCCTTA
>JAVVRI010000037.1:18092-19903 GCA_036654795.1 Tannerellaceae bacterium | reverse complement strand
ACTAACAGAGCGACAAATAGATGGAGGTGTGAAACGTGGAATATTAATTTAAAAATACGCAATTAAACAAACTGACAATTGGAGGTTAAACGAATATCGCTATATTTGTAACCGTAAAACTAAGGTAATATGAAAAAGATGAGAATTACTCAGAGTGATTACATCAAAGCAAATCGCAAAGCAAGTCGCGAAGCGGAGATTGAGAATCACAATTGCCCCGTTAATTTCAAACGGGTACACAAGTCGAAAAAGGTTTACGACCGCAAACGCAGCAAGGCAGAGAATAATAAGGCTCTGCCTTACTTGTCTTCAGTCGCTGCGTAATGAATATAAAGGATTAGTATATAAACAAAAATAAGACTGGAATTTTATGAGAAAAATGAAGAGTTGTTTATGGATGGTGCTGCTTGCAGCGCTGGCGGCATGTGGTGGAAAGAAGGCTGAAATGGCAGACACATCGTGGTATTTCAATGGCGATTTCGTTTATTTTGCCGACGCTGCATCATTAAAGGATTGTGCGACAGGGGCCGTATTGCCCATTGCTATGAAGGGCGATTACAAGGCCTTAGAAAAGGCTTATCTGGCTATGAATCCTGACGAAAAGGAGTCAATCAACTGCGAGTTGAAAGGATACCTGATTGACAAACCAGCCAATGAAGAGGGGTTGGAGAAACAACTGGTTGTTACCAGCCTGATCGGCTTCGACCGAACCGTTGGATGCAGCGAAACCTTTCTGACACAAAATGTGTATGCCGCCTATATCACCCCCGACGCCAAGCCGGAACAAAAGACATCACTCACACTGGATGCGAACTACACTTTTCAAAGTAGCACCTACCAACTGTCCCCCATTGAGCTGACAGATCAGGCTAATGGCACTTGGCATCGCACGGCGGACGAAAAGATCATCCTACTCGTGGGTGACTCCATCCTGTATGAAGGAAGCATCAACACAGCCCAACACAGCCTGCTGTTGACCAAACGAAGCGACGGAAAAGAAACGCTCTTTCAGGGCGAATGACTTCCACCTTTCCGTTTCATCGGTAAGCATTCAGTAAAGTTCATCGCATCCAAATCTATTGCCGACGCCCTCGGCAACAACTTTCGTACTGAGCAAACAGAAAAGAGGTAACGTGAAACATAGCGGAGAGAACTATTACAATAATAATCTACAGATAAAAGCACCAACAGATTAAGAATATTACTACTTTTGCCTACTTAAAAGGAAAGCGTCAGATGATTGAACGAATTTATATTCTAGAGAGTGTAGACCCAGTCATTTTCTACGGCGTAAACAATGCAAATATACAGCTAATCAAGACGCTGTTTCCTAAATTGCGCATTGTTGCCCGCGGGAATGTGATGAAGGTGATTGGTGATGAAGAGGAATCCGAACTTTTTCTAAAGAAAATTCGTGATGTGGAGAAGTACTGCGAAGAGTTTAATGCACTCAGCGAAGAGGTGATTTTGGACATTATCAAAGGGAAAGCCCCCATCATCACCAAACAAGAAAACCTCATCATACACGGCATGAATGGCAAAGCCATTACCGCTCGGACGGCAAACCAAGAGTTGCTTGTTGAAGCTTTTGCTGAGAACGACCTCGTGTTTGCCATCGGTCCAGCCGGTTCAGGAAAGACATTTGTAGCCATCGCCCTCGCGGTAAAAGCGCTCAAGAACAAAGAGGTGAAGAAAATCATCCTAAGCCGTCCTGCCGTTGAAGCCGGCGAAAAGCTTGGTTTCCTGCCCGGTGAAATGAAGGATAAGTTGGATCCTTACCTGCAGCCGCTTTATGACGCCTTGCAGGATAT
>JAVVRI010000037.1:0-18082 GCA_036654795.1 Tannerellaceae bacterium | reverse complement strand
TGAAAGAGTATATGGATAACAATGTCATACAAATTGCGCCCCTCGCCTTTATGCGCGGACGGACGTTAAACGACGCAGTGATCATCTTGGACGAAGCACAGAACACAACGACGCATCAGATCAAAATGTTCCTCACCCGCCTAGGCACAAATGCAAAAATGATTGTGACGGGTGATGTTACGCAAATAGACCTTCCCCCGACAACTACCTCCGGGCTCGTACAATGCATGCAGATACTTAAAGGGGTAAAAGGCATCGGGCGCATTGAGTTTTGTAAAAAAGACATTGTCCGCCATAAGCTAGTACAACGCATCGTCGAGGCTTATGAGAAGAACGACGAGAAACGCCGGAAAGAGGCAAAAGAGGCAAAAGAACAGACAAGCAAAACACTATAAAAAATAATTCAAAAAAGAACAGAGTTATGAAGAAGGCATTAGTTAAAACAGACTTCAACTTTCCCGGTCAGAAAAGTGTATATCACGGCAAAGTGCGTGACGTGTATAATATCAATGATGAAGTATTAGTCATGGTGGCAACCGACCGTATCTCAGCATTCGACGTTGTGTTACCCGAAGGCATCCCCTACAAAGGTCAGATGTTGAATCAGATTGCAGCTATATTTTTGGATGTAACGGCCGATATTTGCCCGAACTGGAAGCTGGCATCGCCCGACCCAATGGTTACTGTGGGTGTACAATGCGAAGGTTTCCCCGTTGAAATGATCGTACGCGGCTACCTTTGCGGCAGTGCGTGGCGTGCCTACAAAGGTGGTGTTCGCGAAATATGCGGTGTAAAGCTGCCCGAAGGCATGCGCGAAAACGAACGCTTCCCACAACCCATCATCACACCAACAACGAAAGCCGCTATCGGTTCGCACGACGAAGACATCTCACGCGAAGAGATCTTGAAACAAGGATTGGTGTCGGAAGCTGACTACGCTCTGCTGGAAAAGTACACCATGGCACTCTTTAAACGCGGAACCATGATCGCCACGCAGCGCGGACTCATCCTAGTAGATACAAAATATGAATTTGGTCATCGCGATGGAAAGATCTATCTGATTGACGAAATACATACACCGGACTCATCCCGCTACTTCTACAACGAAGGATATGAAGAACGTTTCCTGAAAGGAGAGCCGCAGAAGCAATTATCCAAAGAGTTTGTTCGCGAGTGGTTGATGGAAAACGGATTTCAAGGTAAGGAGGGACAGACGGTTCCCGAAATGACCCCGACAATCGTTGAAGGCATTAGTAACCGCTACATCGAGCTATTCGAAAACATTACCGGTCAAACTTTCGTAAAGGAGGATACCGACAATTTGTTATCACGCATTGAGCAGAACGTAACGAAGTTTCTTCAAAACAAATAAAAAAACCGAAAGAAAAATGAAGTACGGTTCAGAGAAAATACTACCTTATAATAATGAGGAGCAAAAAGGGACGCAGGTTAGGCGTATGTTTGATTCCATCGCCGAGACCTACGACCAGTTGAACCATACCCTTTCATTCGGCTTTGACAAAGGATGGCGCAGGAAGGGCATTGCCTTCCTGCAGCCTTTTGCTCCTAAAACGATACTAGACGTAGCAACCGGCACAGGAGACTTGGCCATTGCCATGTATCGTACATTGAATGCACACACCATCATCGGAGCCGATATATCGGAAGGGATGATGAATGTGGGACGACAGAAAGTAAAAGACGCCGGATACCAAACGCACATCACTTTCGAACAACAGGATTGCACCGCATTGACCTATCCGGACAATACTTTCGACGCCGTCACAGCCGCCTTTGGAGTACGTAACTTTGAAGATATAGAACAAGGTATTGCAGAAATGCACCGGGTTATGAAGCCCGGCGGACATCTGATGATTCTGGAGCTTTCCTCGCCCGAAAAGTTCCCGATGAAGCATCTTTACCGACTCTACTCCAAAACAGTAATACCCTGTATAGGTCGTCTGTTTTCTAAGGAAAAGACAGCCTATAGCTATCTGCCAGCCTCCATCAAAGTTGTTCCGCAAGGAAAAACGATGACCGGTCTGCTCAGTCGTATTGGTTTTACTGACACACGTGCTCACATATTCACTTTCGGGATTTGTTCACTTTACACAGGTACTAAAGAATAAGCTATTTTTAGAGAGACACACAGTTATGCGAAAATATGGTTTACTGGGATACCCCCTCGGACATTCGTTTTCAAAGACATACTTCAACCAAAAGTTTGAAGCAGAAAAGATTGATGCTACATACATCAACTTTGAAATACCCAATATTAAAGAGATTAAGGATGTGCTGAAAGAGAACCCTGAGCTCTGCGGCCTAAACGTAACTTTGCCTTACAAGACGCAAGTGATTCCTTTTCTGGACGATCTGGATGAGGATGCTCGCTTGATAGGCGCTGTCAATGTTATCAAATTCTCCAAAGGTATGTTTGGCAAAATCAAGCTAAAAGGATATAATTCGGATATTATTGGCTTTAAGCAATCCATTGACCCTTTATTAAACGAAAACCACCGCAAAGCGCTGATACTAGGGACAGGTGGTGCTTCAAAAGCCATCTTTCAAGGCTTAAAGCAACTGGGCATCGGCTCTACCTTTGTTTCCCGTGAAGCAAAGGAAGGTGCTATTTTATACGAAGAGATTACGCCTAAAATCATGGAGCAATACACCGTCATTGTCAACACAACGCCAGTAGGAATGTTTCCACAAACAGCCGTATGCCCTAACATCCCATACGACTTAATCACCAGAAATCATCTCCTATACGACTTGCTCTATAATCCGGACGAAACACTCTTTATGAAAAAGGGGAAAGCACAAGGAGCCACAGTAAAGAATGGGCTTGAGATGCTTCTTCTGCAAGCCTTTGCTGCTTGGCAAATATGGCAAGATGACAAGGCGGTTCGTTAGCTGCTATCTGCGACCTACTTGTTTGTTGCGCAATGCAGACCTGATTTAATTCAAAAACCTACTCTTTTTAAACCCGAAGCATATATGGTTTGATGGTAAAGCATCTATGGTTTGACGTTAAACCATAGATGCTTTCCTGCGATTGAGACGGCAAACGCAGACGCCATTCAAATAATATATATATCTTTGTCCGTCAAATACAACTCAATTTAATTTAGAACAGATGAAACGTCGTGATTTCTTTAGAACAAGTCTGGCGGCCGGTGCCGCACTTACTTTAAATTTTGACGGTCTGCAAGCTGCCCTTACATCGAACACAATGGCTGTCGAGAAGGCGCCAGACCTAGTGGCCGTGATGGGCGGAGAGCCTGAAGTGATGCTCGGCAAAGCATTGGAGGCTTTGGGAGGCATCGAAAAATACGTCAAAAAAGGGCAAAAAGTAGTAATCAAGCCCAACATCGGCTGGGACCGCACTCCGGAATTGGCAGGAAACACCAACCCTAAACTGATCAAAGCCCTCGTGGAGCGCTGCCTCAAGGCAGGCGCAGAGAAAGTGACCGTCTTCGACCATACGTGCGACAATTGGCAGAAATGCTACGAAACAAGCCAGATCGAAGCAGCCGTAAAAGAGGCTGGCGGCATCATGATGCCGGGCAATGACGAAAAATACTTCCAAGAGGTGTCCCTCCCCCAAGGCGTCAACCTAAAAAAGGCCAAGATACACGAGGCACTGATCGAGGCGGACGTCTGGATCAACGTCCCTGTGCTCAAAAATCACGGCGGAGCCAAAATGACTTGTGCGATGAAGAACTACATGGGCATCGTGTGGGATCGCGGCTTCTTCCACAAGAACGACCTTCAACAGTGTATCGCTGACATCTGCACGTGGCAGAAAAAGCCAGTGCTCAACATCATCGATGCCTACCGCATTATGCATCAGAACGGCCCGCAAGGCAAGAGTGCTGCGGACGTATCTATGCTACGGTCGCTCATCGTCTCCTCGAATATCGTAGCTGCCGACACAGCTGCCCTCAAGCTATTCAACCAAGTAAAGAAGCTGGATATGGTCGCCGTTGGCCATATAGGTAAAGGCCAAGCGCTCCGTCTGGGTACTACAGATCTAAGCAAACTAACCATCAAGCGCATTAAACTATAATAAGGCATGAAACGAACAAATTACTTAAAAGGATTGCGGGTAATGCTCGCAATTCTTTTTTTCATGCCGGTATTGCTTTTCTTCATCGACTTCGCAAACGTGTTGCCGGACAGCGTGGGGAGTATGCTCCACCTACAAATCATTCCAGCTATACTCAACGGGATGGTTGGGGTGCTGGTCTTCCAGTTTGCATTGGCGCTGCTTTTCGGACGCATCTATTGCTCCGTGATCTGCCCGGCGGGTATCCTTCAGGACGTCATCAACCGCATCTTCTGTCTGGGCAGGAAAAAGAAGAAGGGTGTGAGGCGGTTTACGTATCACAAACCGATGAACCTCCTGCGCTACTCACTACTTGGACTCACCTTTCTGTTAGCCGCACTAGGCATAACGGAACTCTTAGTACTGCTAGGACCCTACAGTAACTTCGGGCGAATCGCCAACAACCTGCTGCGCCCCGTTGCGATGTGGGCAAACAACAGAGTGGCCGACCTATTGGGGCTGATGGATAACTATTCGGTTTATCAGGTAACGACCAGTACCGTCACCACTACCGGACTGATCTCGGCCTTGGCAGCACTTACTGTTTTTATCCTAATGGTAACCTTGCGCGGGCGGCTCTACTGCAATACGCTCTGTCCCATAGGCACACTGCTGAGCCTCTTTTCTCGCTATTCACTCTTCCGCATCTCGTTTGACAAGGAGGCCTGCACCCAATGCGGCAACTGCGAACATACCTGCAAGGCAGAAGCCATCAATAGTCGTGAAAAAACAGTGGACGCATCGCGCTGCGTAGATTGCTTCAACTGCATCTCCTCGTGTGCCAAGGGCGGATTGCAATATCGCTACATGCCCTTCTACCGAAAAGAAGCTCCGGTCACTCCGGTTGCATCTGCACAAGCCACCTCCGCTCCGTCCGTCCAAACTGAGTCCGAAACGAACAGCCGACGCACGTTTCTGGCCACCAGTGCTACGGTCGTAGCCACCCTGCCCACCCTTTCGGCATTAGCCAAAGGCGGTCATCATGGCGGCGGCAGGAACGGTCGCAAAAAATGGCCGCCCATCACCCCTCCGGGATCGCTCAGTCTGGAAAGATTCAAGGACAAATGCACGGCGTGCCACCTCTGCGTCGTACAGTGTCCCAGCCAAGTGCTCCGTCCGGCAGGAATAGAATATGGATTCGACTACCTACTTCGCCCGCACGTCAGCTATATGAACAGCTACTGCAACTACGAATGCACAGTCTGCTCTGACGTCTGTCCTACGCATGCCATCCTGCCACTGACCAAAGAGGAGAAGGCCACAACGCAAGTCGGCATTGCTACCTTCTTCATCAATCGCTGCATCGTCAACACGGAGCGCACCGACTGCGGAGCCTGCTCCGAGCACTGCCCAACGCAGGCCGTCCATATGGTCCCCTTCGAAGGCACTCTGACGATTCCCCATGTTGAGCCGGAGTTGTGTATTGGCTGCGGAGGCTGCGAATCCATCTGTCCCGTACGCCCCATGCGCGCCATCATCGTAAAAGCGAACAACACGCACCGTACCGTCACGCTTCCGAAAACGGAAGAGGTGGAAAAGGTAGAAGTAGAAGACTTCGGTTTCTAACAAAAAATACTACCTTTGCTGCAAAAATAAAGCAGCATGAACTTCGAGTTACTACATAACGACACACAATCCAAAGCAAGGGCGGGCTTGATTACGACTGATCACGGCGTAATCGAGACGCCCATCTTTATGCCCGTAGGTACGCAAGGTGCCGTCAAGGCCGTACACATGACCGAGCTAAAGGATGACATTGGCGCCCAAATCATCCTCGGAAACACCTACCACCTCTATCTCCGCCCGGGGCTGGAGATACTGGAAAAGGCAGGCGGCCTCCATCGCTTCAACGCTTGGGATCGCCCAATCCTAACTGACAGTGGCGGCTTTCAGGTCTTCTCTTTGGCTGAGAACCGGAAGCTGCGCGAAGAAGGCGCTGAGTTTCGTTCGCACATCGACGGTTCTCGTCATCTCTTTACGCCAGAAGGGGTGATGGACATCCAGCGCACGATTGGCGCGGACATCATCATGGCCTTCGACGAATGTTGCCCCGGCGATGCGGACTACGACTACGCCAAGAAATCACTCGGCCTAACCGAACGATGGTTGGGGCGCTGCATAAGTCGCTTCGAGAGTACTGAGCCGAAGTATGGTTATGGGCAAAGCCTCTTCCCCATCGTACAAGGGTGCGTCTATCCCGATCTGCGCCGCAGGGCTGCCGAAAATGTAGCCTCGATAGGCGCTGACGGCAATGCCATCGGCGGACTGGCCGTTGGCGAGCCGACGGAAAAGATGTACGAAATGATCGAGATCGTCAACGAGATCCTGCCAACCGACAAACCCCGCTACCTGATGGGCGTTGGTACACCGGCAAACCTGCTGGAAGCCATCAGCCGTGGAGTAGATATGTTCGACTGCATCATGCCAACTCGCAACGGACGCAACGGACAGCTATTCACCGCCCAAGGCACCATCAACATACGCAACAAGAAGTGGGAGGACGACTTCTCCCCCATCGACCCCGAAAGCACCTCCGTCGTAGACCGCATGCACAGCAAAGCCTACCTGCACCACCTGATTAAGGTGAACGAGATTCTGGGACTTCAGGTGGCCTCCATCCACAACCTTACCTTCTACCTCCAACTGGTTAAAGAGGCGCGCCAACACATTCTTGCCGGCGACTTCACAAGCTGGAAGGAAAGAATGGTCTGTCAATTATCGAATCGGTTATAAATAACAGACGTAGCTATGAGCTTTAAATTAAAACGGATAGACTGGTATATCATCAAGCAGTTCCTAGGGACTTATGTCTTTGCAATTGTGTTAATCATCTCCATCTCGGTTGTGTTCGACATCAATGAGAAGATCGACAAGTTCCTCAACCCCGACGTGCCCCTTAAGGCTATCGTGTTCGATTATTATATGAACTTCGTGCCTTTCTTTGCGAACCTGTTTAGTCCGCTGTTTACCTTTATTGCTGTCATCTTCTTTACCTCTCGGTTGGCAGACAATTCGGAGATCATCGCGATGCTGGCAAGTGGCATGAGTTTCCGAAGGTTGATGTTGCCCTACGCCGTTTCGGCTACGATCATTGCGCTGGTTACCTTCGTGCTCAACGCTTTTATCATTCCACCGGCCAACATCACGCGCATCGACTTTCAAAACAAATACATCCACAACAAAAAGGTAGACTATGCCCGCAACGTGCAGCTGGAGGTGGAGCCGGGCGTCATCGCCTACTTCGACCGCTACGAGGCCAATGCCGACATGGGTTATCGCTTCTCGTTAGAGCATTTCAAGGACAAAAAGCTGATCTCCCGCCTGACCGCCAACTCCATCAAACACGACTCGCTCTACAACTGGACGGTGATAGACTACATGATCCGCGACTTCAACGGTATGCGCGAAACAATCCGTGAAGGTTCGCGTATGGACACCACGCTGACCATTCTCCCCTCCGACTTCCTTATCTCGGTAAACGATTGCGAAACCATGACCACACCGGAGCTGAATACCTACATCAACCGGCAAAAGAAACGCGGCATCGGGAGCATTCAGACCTTCCAAATAGAGTATCACAAACGCTTCGCCACCATCATGGCTGCCTTCATCTTGACAACGATTGGCGCCGCGCTCTCCTCTCGCAAAATAAAGGGAGGAATGGGGATAAATATCGGAATCGGGCTTGCCCTCAGCTTCTCATACATCCTCTTTATGACCATCACCTCTACTTTTGCCGTCAACGGCTCTGTCAGTCCGATGGTTGCTGCTTGGATACCAAACATCGTCTATACCTTCATTGCCATCTTCCTTTACCTAAAGGCACCCCGATAAAAGGCAGGCAGGACGTCTAGAGCAAAGCGCTAGCTGAGTTGGAGCATAGTAAAAGCCCTCCAGAGGCAATCATTGTTTCTTTGAATTAACCTCTCACTTAGTGAGGTCGAGAAATAATAAATGAATATCTTTGATGCCGGATAACAATGATAATGGTTAGATAATGATACAACATGAATTGATTGGCGACTTGCAACTGAAGTGGAGTCGCATGCAACAGACGATGCAACAAATTGGGGCAGACGGCTGTTTGCTGAGTGTAGACGTGAATCTATATTATGTAACAGGACGGATCTTCAACGGATACTTCTACTTACCGGTAGAAGGGGCACCTTGGTTTTTCGTAAAACGTCCGAACGGATTAAAGGGAAACCAGACCGAATACATCCGCAAGCCGGAACAAATGGTGGAGCTCTTCGCCAAACACGGACTGAAAATGCCCGAGAAGCTTCTACTGGAAGCAGACGAACTGACATACAACGAATATATACGCCTGCAAACCCTCTTCCACCCAAAGGAAACAGACAATGCAACCAGCCTGATGCGTACGCAACGCTGCGTCAAAACTCCTTGGGAAATTACCCAGTTCCGCCGCTCCGCCACACAGCACGCACAGACATATTCCGAAATAACCGGATGCTTTCATCCGGGCATGACAGACTTGGAGTTTCAATACGAGATAGAGAAACGGATGCGCAAGAATGGTTCCATCGGACTCTTTCGTGCCTTCGGCACAAGCATGGAGATATTCATGGGAAGTGTACTGGCGGGTGAGAACGCAGAAGCACCCTCTCCTTTCGACTTCGCACTCGGCGGCGGAGGCATAAACAACGCCTGCCCCATCGGCGCCAACGGAACAGAGCTAAAGGAAGGAACAGCGATTATGGTAGACATGGCGGGCAACTATACGGCCTACATGACGGACATGACACGCGTCTTCTCCGTGGGCAAACTGCCCGAACTGGCCTATCACGCCCATCAGACCTCTATACTGATACAGAAAGAAATCGTCCGCACAACCCAACCGGGAACAGCGTGTGCCGACCTTTATAACCTAGCGGCCGGTATTGCCGAGCGCGAAGGGCTGACCTCATACTTTATGGGAACGAAGCAGCAGGCCAAGTTTGTTGGCCATGGCATCGGCATCCAAATAAACGAACTACCAGTGCTGACGCCACGTTCCAAAGAGATACTACAACCCAATATGGTATTCGCCCTCGAACCGAAGTTTGTCATACCGGGCGTAGGCGCCGTAGGTATCGAAAACAGCTTTCTGGTAACCGAAACAGGGTTGGAGAAGCTGACTATTTGTCCTGAAGAAATCGTAAACTTACTATAATTCAATCAATCTAAACTCACGAATATGAAAAAATTAATTTCAGTCCTTTTGTTGGCAGCAATCATCATTTTGCCGCTTCAAGCCGGGGATGCTGCAAGCGTTAAGCCGGTAAAGAACCTGATTGTCCTAATTCCTGACGGCACGTCACTGGCCACGGTGTCAATGGCACGCTGGCTACAATGGTATTCCAATCCGGACAAACCAAACTTAAACATCGACCCCTACCTTTGCGGAACCGTGCGCACGCACTCCTCCAACGCACCTATCGGCGACTCTGCCCCTACTACCTCCTGCTACATGACGGGACAGCCCAGCCGCACAGGATACGTATCCACCTATCCGGAAAGCGATCCGGAGAACGACATCTACCCGACCGATCCGGCACGTGCCTATCAGCCGCTGACGACCGTACTGGAAGCAGCCAAACTGTTGCAAAACAAATCGACCGGCCTCGTCTTCACCTGCGAATTTCCGCATGCTACGCCGGCCGACTGCTCCGCACACAGTTATAACCGCTCCAAATATGAATGGATCGCTCCTCAAATGGCACACAACGACCTGACAGTCGTAATCGGCGGTGGCACCTCTCTACTTCCTGCCGAAAGCGAACTCTATCTGAAAGACAACGGATACACCGTTTACAAAGACGACCTGAAGGGCATGCGTGCCGACAGCAACGGCAAGATGTGGGCTTTGTTTGGCGAAAAAGAGATGGCTTACGACTTAGACCGTGACCCGACCGCCCAACCATCTCTCGAAGAGATGACTCGCAAAGCGCTTGAAAAGCTCTCGAAAGACGAAGACGGATTCTTCCTGATGGTAGAAGGCAGCAAAGTGGACTGGGCAGCGCATGCAAACGACCCGATCGGCATGGCAACAGACTTTCTGGCTTTCGACCGCGCCTGCGGAGCAGCCTTAGAATTTGCCCGCCAAAACGGCGAAACGGCCATCGTAATCCTTCCCGACCATGGTAACAGCGGCATCAGCATCGGCGAAGCCCATTGCAAAGGTTACGACAAACTGACCAAAGACCAGCTCTTTCACCAGTTTTCACTCTATAAGCTGACAGCCGAAGGCTTCGCTAACAAGGTTAACAGCGAACCGTATGCAGAGGTGCAAAACATCTTCCGTACCTATGCCGGCTTTGAGCTCTCACCCGAAGAACTGAATGCTCTCAACAACTGCAAAGACTACAAGAACAGCCCAATTCCGGAAGCCGAACGTCAAAAAGCGGGCGAAGGCTCCATGTATGGTGGCTCGCTTGGTTCGTTCATGGCAAAACTGCTCACCTCGAAAACCTGCTTCGGCTTCACAACCAGCGGACATACGGGCGAAGAGGTATTCCTCGCCGCCTACCATCCGCAAGGCACGCTGCCGATAGGCATGCACACCAATATCGAGCTGAACCAATACCTCTGCGACGTGCTCGGACTTAGCGGCAAACTGGACGGCCTGACGAATCAGAATTTTGCCCGCCACACAGATGTATTCAAGGATTACGCCTGCGAGATCATCCCTGCAACCGATGATAAAAGCCTGCCTACACTGATCGTAAAGAACAAAAAGAAACAACTGACCATCACCCCCTTCACCAACATTGTAAAGCTTGACAAGAAGGGCAAAGCTGAAGTGAAACTAAACTCAGTCGTTGTCTATGTAGACAAGAACAATACGTTCTATCTGCCTACCAACCTGACGGAATACCTCCAGTAAGACCCGCATCTAAAAGATAGCACTTTTTAATACAGAAGTCCGGTGTTTGATTCAAGGAATAGCAATCCTTTAAAGTCAAAAGTCGGACTTCTTTCATTGCGTCAGGTTTGCCATTTATGCAAATCGGCAGAGTCGCTAAAAAATATTCATTCTTCGTTGTTCATTCTTCATTCTTTTCTGTACTTTTGCAAGCATAAGACAGAACAAACATAACAAAGAAGAGTAAAAGTTTAGTTTCTATCGACCAATGTTCTAAAGAGGACATTCTTCGTATTCTGGAAAATGCCAGAAAGTTTGAGGAGAATCCAAACCGAAAGATACTGGAAGGCAAAGTGGCAGCCACCCTGTTCTTTGAACCCTCCACACGTACCCGTTTAAGCTTTGAAACGGCAGTAAACCGTTTGGGCGGACGTGTGATTGGCTTTCAGGACGCTTCTACCACCAGCTCATCCAAAGGTGAAACACTGAAGGACACGATCCTGATGGTTAGTAACTATGCCGACCTGATCATCATGCGGCATCATCTGGAAGGAGCAGCGCGCTACGCCTCCGAAATAACGAATGTGCCAATCATCAATGCCGGAGACGGAGCCAACCAGCACCCCTCGCAAACCATGCTCGACCTCTATTCCATCCAAAAGACGCAAGGCAAACTGACCAACTTGACTATTACAATGGTTGGAGACTTGAAATACGGCCGGACGGTGCACTCACTAATTGTTGGTATGTCCCACTTCAACCCCACGTTCCACTTCATTGCACCAGACGAACTGCGCATGCCGGACGAACAAAAGAACTTCTGCGATAAGCACGGCCTCAAATATTACGAGCATACCGACTTTACAGAGGAGATCATCAACCAGACCGACATCTTGTATATGACCCGCGTACAACGCGAGCGCTTTACCGACCTAGAAGAATATGAGCGGGTGAAAAACGTCTATATCCTCCGCAACAAGATGCTGGAGAACAGTCGCGACAACCTCCGCGTACTTCATCCGCTACCACGCGTAAACGAAATAGCCTACGATGTGGACGACAGCCCGAAGGCCTATTACATACAGCAAGCCCGCAACGGACTCTTTGCCCGCCAAGCCATCATTTGCGAAGTACTAAACTTGAATGAACAACTGAACAATCATTGATAACTATGCCAGTAGAAAAGAAAAGAGAATTGCAGGTAGCCGCATTAGAGAACGGCACTGCCATCGACCATATACCCTCCGGACAGCTATTCAAAGTAGCCTCCTTATTGGGACTGGACAAGATGAACAACACCATCACCATCGGAAACAACTTCCACAGCAACAAGATGGGTACAAAAGGGATGATCAAAATATCGGACAAGTTCTTCGAACTGGACGAAATCAACCGCATTGCCCTCATTGCGCCGAACGTTATACTCAACATCATCCGTGACTACGAGGTGGTGGAGAAGAAAACCGTCACCTTACCGGACGAGTTAGTCGGGATCGTAAAGTGTAACAACCCGAAGTGCATCACCAACAACGAGCCGATGTTGACCCGTTTCGACGTAATAGACAAAACAACCGGCACCATCAAATGTCGGTATTGCGAGCGCAAAATCAACAAAGAGGACATCAACATCAAATGAAACAAGACTGGAAACCGGGTACACTTATCTATCCGCTGCCTGCCGTAATGATCAGTTGCGGAAGCGAGTCCGCAGAATACAATATTTTAACAGTCAGTTGGGTGGGTACTATTTGTACCAACCCACCGATGTGTTATATATCCGTCCGCCCCGAGCGACACTCTTACCCAATCCTCAAAAAGAACATGGAGTTCGTAATCAACCTGACCACACGCAGTTTGGCTCTGACAACCGACTGGTGCGGCGTAAACTCAGGCAAGGATCACAACAAGTTTGAAGAGATGAAGTTGACGCCGGGCAAATCCTCCATCGTAAGTTGTCCGCTGATTGAAGAATCCCCTCTCTGCATCGAATGCCGGGTAAAGGAGGTTATAGCGCTAGGAAGCCACGATATGTTCATCGCAGACGTGGTAAACGTACGTGCAGACGACAAATTTATGGATCCTGAGACCGGAGCCTTCGACATGCAACGGGCTGACCTGCTGGCTTACTCGCACGGTAAGTATTATGGACTGGGCGATTTGATCGGCAAATTCGGTTGGTCGGTACAAAAGAAAAAATAGAACGATGAAGAGGTCCGGATTGTTACTCCTGCTCCTGCTCATACTCTGCTATCCGTTAGCAGGGCAGAAGTTTATGGACATAAAAGACAAAACGTTCAATCTGGGCGCAAAGATAGGCTTCAACTCCTCCTTTCCCGTTATCAATTCGCTGGCTATCGACGGAGTAGAGGCAGAAAACATACATGTACAATACAAAGTAGGTTATATGGCCTCTTTCTTCTGCCGTGTCAACATAGAGAAATTCTTTATCCAGCCAAGCATCTCCTGGCAAATGTTTCGTGGTAACCTCAATTTCATCACGCCCGTAAAGGAAACATCGAGCAACGTGCCCAATATGAAAAACCCGCTCGTCGAGCTGGAGATGAAAAGCCGAACGCTAGAAGTGCCGGTGCTCATTGGCTACAACCTCGTCAAAGAGAAACCATACGGACTAAGCCTGATGGCGGGTCCGGTATTCAAATACAACTACAAGGTGGATTATGCCACCCTATTCGACGAACAATCGAATAAATACGCCAACGACAGTACCCCTTTCGGAATCAATATTGCTGCCGGAATAGGCGTTACCATCGGACGCCTGCTACTGGACTTCACTTATGAATTCGGATTAAACGAGGTACGTTCCAATTTTACCGACAAATCCTCTCCAACGCCTGTAGAAGGCCACATCTTCATTGACAAGCGTACCAACGTGATGAGCTTCGCGCTGGGTTTCCTCTTCTGACCCGTCAATTTACTTCCCACAAATGCTTTTAAAGGGACAATATACGCATGCCTTGCCAATGGAGGTCTGCATAAATGGTTGCTCACGGCTAAAAATATCATCCAAGCAACCCCGCAAACCGGCTTCGAAGTCGTCCTTATAGTCGGCAAAGCTGCTTACCACCTCACGCTTGTTTCGCTCGATATGCTGGTAGACGCTCGCATCGAAGGTATCGGTAAAGAGGGTACGCATGTAGTAAATACCCGGCTGCGTAGCCACCCCGACTCCGGGCTGGACTTCATTATACATCCAAGCATATAGGAAGACCTGCATCACAGCCTTGGCACGCTCCTTCTCCTCCGCATCGAACAGGCTCTCTACGCTTTTAAATACGGAAAGACCGCTTCCACTCTTGTAGTCGATAATACGGACGGTATCCCCCACGCGATCGATACGGTCGATAAAACCCTTCAGCCGGACAGCTGTACCGTCCGACAAGGTAAAGAGACAGCCCACCTTCTTCTCCGACTCCAGATACTGGAAGGGCGTCAGCTTACTGTCGCGCTCGAGTACCTTCTCCACATACTTGCGTACCATTTCGCCGATCAGGAAGTTCTGGCCTGTCAAGGGACGTACCACGTCACTTTTGAAAAAGATCTCAGCAAAGGCACGGGCAATGGCGTCTTGAAGCATAGCTGTATCCTTCCGAATAGCCGTAAGCAGATCTACAGTCACCGGCTTTCCGCAAAAACGTTTGTAAAGTTCCTCCATCACCTTGTGAAGGATGCTGCCAAAGACATTACTCTCCACCGTCTCGCTCACCTCATCTTCCTCCTTAATACCCTCCACAACGGAGAAGTAAAATTTAAGCGGGCAATCCAGATAGGTATTGATCGCACTGGCGGAGAGGGCGCGCTCGCCTCCCAAGGAGCGAAAAGCCTCCAAACGACGCATGACGTCGTCCGTCTTTCGAACCTGAAGCGCTTGCGTCTTAGCAGAAGAGACGTTGTAGACCACCAATTGATTCTGCATCGGCACCTCGTAATGATAGTGCAATTGGTGCACAAAGCGACTCACCTCGCCTGTCTGCAAACCGTTACTACGAGTGTCGTAAAGAAGACTCACCTCGGCAGAGCGATGTATCAGGCGGTAGAAGTGATAAGCCCACACACTATCTTGATGCTCGTACGTAGGCAGACCGAAACCACGGCGGAGGTTATAAGGGATAAAAGAATTCGCACTCTTCTTCAGCGGAAAGATACCTTCGTTCATGGAAAGTATGATCAAGCGGTCGAAGTCCAGTGCACGCGTTTCCAGCACTCCCATGATTTGAAGACCGGAGAGCGGTTCGCCATGGAAGGGGATGGTAATGGTGTCCGTCATCCGCTTAAGCAGGCGGAAGTAGGTGTCTATCTTCATCTCCACGCCAGCCTCCATCATCACCTCCTTCATCCGGTTCACCGTTGTGAAGTAGTGAAAGATAAACTCCTGCTCCACATCTTTAATTGACAATTGACAATTGACAACAGACAACTCTTCGCCTTCATGGTCTGTCGTCAGTTGAGCATTTTCTATTGCCTTATTAAGTTCTTGAAGCACCTCAATCAGATAGTCAGAAAAAGCCTCTACACCGGTGACGGGAGTAAAAAGGATGGAGAGCAACGGGGCTTTGCCAAGGTCATCGTAACCGATATAGATGCGGTTATTGTCCGTGATCTCCTTCACCAAGTCAGCTATCAACTCCGGGGCGGTGGAGGAGATGTAGCGATGGTTCAAGATGGGTAGCACGTCGCGAAAGTAGAACATCGGTCGGCGATCCACATAGCGAACATTCTTTTGAAGCACAAGAATATACTCCATCAACGAAGCGACCGGAGTGCCGGCAAGCGGATAACCCATCGTCACATTGATGCGCCGGATCTGCTCCGGTATCGCATTGAGCACAGGGATAAGCAGATGCTCGTCTGGCAGGATCACCGCCGTACGAAGGGCATCCTCGGCACTCATCTCCTCCAGTTCCGTACAAAAGTCGCTGAGCAAGCGATGCACCTGCTTGGCCTGACCGATACCGGATGGGATACCGATTACACGAATCTTCGTTTCTACCGGCTCCTCCTTCGGCAGGGGATGGGTGGAGGGAAACTGCTTCAGGTTGCGCGCCACGAAATAGGAAGCTTTATTATCCGGATCAGTCACTCGGGGCGAGACGTAGTCCCAATAGAAGTCCGCCACCCCAAGCTTTTGAAGACGAGCAAGAAAGCGCTCCTCGGCCACCGAAAGGGCATTTAGCCCGACAAAGACCACCTTCGTATAGGGCAAATCGCAAGCCTCTCCCCGCTCCAACCGTTCCACCACTTCGCGAAAAATCATTCCTTCATAGCCCTTCCCTTCAGCAACCAAAGATTCGCGCAAACCCTCGTAAAGTGAATAGAGTATCTGCCAGACGGCAAGGAACTCCTGCTGGTTTGGCGTGTCGTTCCTAGGGTAAAACGAAGACCAAAAGGTGCGTATGGCAGCAATCTGCGGCTCGCTTAGAAAGCTGAAATCATTCTCTATCTCCCTCAGATCGGTCACATTGGAGAAAAGCATGCGGGCGTTCGCCATATACTTGTCGATGTCGTCAAAGTCGTTGAGCAACATCTCTCCCCAGTAGAGAAACTCGTCGAACGTATCGGACGTGCCGCTTTGAGCAGCATAAATCTCGTAGAGTTTAAAAAGCATGCTGATGCGGTCGGCAGTCTGCTTGCCGCTTAATCGGACAAACAGATCGTTTATGGTTAGGATAGTGGGCGAAAAGATCGGCTCAGCGGCCACTTCGGCCAAGTATTTCTGAAAGAACAGCCCCGTGCGTCGGTTAGGAAAGACGAAGGCGAGGCGGCTAACCTCAGCCCCGTACTCCTCAAAGAAGAGGGTGGCTACCTGATAAAGAAATGGTTTCATTGCAATTGCGATTATTGTGGGGATGATTTATTTACTAAGGATCTCTTCGATGGCAGCCAGTTCGTCTGCCGAAAAAGCAATATTGCTTAATGCCTTCAGATTGTCCGTTAGCTGAGCGACGGAGCTGGCACCGACAAGAATACTCGTCACACGCTTGTCCCTCAACAGCCAGGCCAGCGCCATCTCTGCCAACGTCTGCCCACGGCGAGCGGCCAACTGGTTTAGAATCGTCACTTTGGCTACCTTCTCCTCCGTCACCTGCTCACGCTTCAAGTGGCCGGAGGGCTTAGCTGCACGGGAGTTTTCGGGTATTCCGTTCAGATATTTATCCGTCAGCAACCCCTGCGCAAGAGGAGAAAAGGCAATCATGCCAACTCCTTTTTCCGCAAGTAATGGCAACAGATCAGGTTCAGGAAAACGGTCGAACAAAGAGTAGCGTGCCTGGTGGATTAGGCAGGGGACGCCCTCCGCTTTAAGCGCTTCCAATGCCCGCACCGTCTGCCCGGCGTTATAGTTTGAAATGCCAACATAGAGCGCCTTACCACGACGCACCAGATCAGCCAGCGCCCCCATTGTCTCCTCAACCGGCGTTTCGGGATCAGGGCGGTGAGAATAGAAGATGTCAACATACTCCAGCCCCATACGCCGCAAACTCTGATCCAAACTGGCCGTCAGATACTTCCTGCTGCCCCAATTTCCATAAGGTCCTGGCCACATGTCGTATCCGGCTTTGGTGGAGATAACAAGCTCGTCGCGATAAGCACCAAGTCCGCCACGTAGGATGCGGCCGAAGTTCTCCTCCGCCGAACCATAGACGGGGCCATAGTTATTGGCAAGATCGAAGTGAGTAATTCCGTTATCGAAAGCGGCATGCGCAATGCTGACGAAGTTGCTATACACATCTACACTGCCGAAATTATGCCAAAGGCCAAGGGATATCGCGGGCAGTAGGAGGCCGCTCTTGCCGCACCGACGGTAGACCATGCCCGTGTAGCGATGCTCATTAGCTTGATAATTTTCCATATTGTTTTATCGTTATCTAAACAACTTTCTTTGATAGGAAGCAAATGTACAAAAGAATATTGAGCTATTTTCCATTTGCTGTCGTCCTTTTTCATCTATGCTTTTACCTCGTTCCCTCCCCCCATTTAGTACAAAGAAAAGCCTGCCCCACCTTCACAGGCAAAGCAGGCTGCTTTAGTTTATACAATAACTCAAGTTTCGGAAGTATTTTTTATGCAGTTTGAGCGAGCTCCCTCATAGCCCT
>JAVVRI010000036.1:6684-19985 GCA_036654795.1 Tannerellaceae bacterium | reverse complement strand
AATTTATAAATTGCCGAAGAGAAAATTGTCAGTTTATTCAATTGCGGATTTTAGGATTATCTGAATTGTGGTTACTCTATAGAATAATTGAGGCTCTGTTTTTAGAGGTGAAGCATTTATTTAGTAACTTTGTCCTACGTATGAATAATCATGTTGACTAAATACATATTGATTGCGATGAAAACAAACATTTCCGAACGTGTTGCCACCTTAAGGGAGGCAATGAAAGCACACCAGATTGGTGCGTATATTATCCCCAGTGCTGATCCGCATTTAAGCGAATATCCCGCTGACAGATGGAAGTCACGCGAATGGATCTCAGGTTTTACCGGTTCCGCCGGAACAGTTGTTGTAACTACTGATAAAGCGGGGCTATGGACTGACTCACGCTACTTCCTGCAAGCAGCCGAACAGCTGGAAGGTTCCGGCATCGAGCTCTATAAGCTAGCTCTTCCGGAAACACCTTCTATTCAGGATTTCCTGTTGCACGAATTGCAGCAAGGACAGACGGTTGGTCTGGACGGGCAAACCTATAGCGCCGAAGAGGCACGCACTTTGGAAAATCGTTTAAGAAGAAAACAGATCCATTTAGATACCTCCACCGACCTGATAAACGAGATCTGGAAAGACCGCCCAGCACTACCCGCCAACAACGTATTCGAACTGCCCATTGAGTTCTGCGGACAAGCCACGCCGGAGAAGCTGGATGCCATCAACACACGCCTACACGAAGCGGGAGCAGATTGCACCCTCTTGGCTGCTTTGGACGAGATCGCTTGGACATTCAACCTGCGCGGCACAGACGTAGACTATAACCCTGTTGCTGTCAGCTATGCTTTTATCTCGGAAGAGGAATCGGTGTTGTTTATCCAACCCGATAAGTTAACGGCCGATATTGCACGGCATCTCAAGAAAGAAGGGATTATACTGGCCGATTATAGCAAGATTGGGGACTACCTTTCCCGCCTACCTGAGACTACCGTTTTCCTTGTGGACATGAACAAAACAAACGTAGCCCTCTTCAACGCCCTGCCTGCCGGATGCAAAATCATTGAAGGTACCTCGCCCGCCAACTACCTGAAAAGCATCAAAAATGAGCAGGAGATTGCCGGCTTCCGCAAGGCTGTTGTTAAAGATGGTGTCGCCCTAACTCGTTTCTATATCTGGTTGGAAAAGCAACTGGCAGAAGGAGCCATCGTTACGGAGATGAGTATTGCTGAAAAGCTGACCGCACTCCGCGCCGAGCAACCACTTTACATAACAGACAGTTTCGAAACCATTGCCGGATACGCCGCACATGGCGCCATTGTGCATTATAGCGCAACTCCGGAAACAGACGCAGCCCTTCAACCCGAAGGTCTACTACTGATGGATTCCGGCGCACAATACTTCGATGGCACAACGGACATCACCCGCACTATCTCTCTCGGCGAGCCGACGGAAGCGATGAAGAAAGACTTCACGCGCGTACTGAAGGGCAACATCAGCTTGGCCAAATGTAAATTCCCGGCCGGTGCACGCGGCTCACAGTTGGACATCTTGGCGCGCAAAGCCCTTTGGGATTGCGGCGTAAACTACCTACATGGCACAGGGCATGGCATTGGGCACTGCCTTAACGTGCACGAAGGCCCGCAAAGCATTCGCATGGAGGAAAACGCAACGCCCCTGCGCCCCGGCATGGTGCTCAGCAACGAACCGGCCATCTATCGCACCGGCGCCTATGGCATCCGTACGGAAAACATGATGCTCGTTCGTGAGGACAGCGAAACGGAATATGGTAAGTTCTATAGCTTCGAAACCTTAACGCTCTGCTTCATCGACACCCGCCTGGTAGTCGTGCCGATGCTTTCCGCTCGCGAGCATGCTTGGCTCAACAAGTATCACCAACAGGTCTACGAGACCCTTAGCCCTCACCTCAACGAAGAAGAGCAGGCATGGCTCAAAGCAAAGACAATCGAAATTTAAATCTAACACAACAGGCTATATGGCACTTATTAAACCCCTGCGTGGCTTTACCCCAAAGATTGGTAAAGACACTTTTCTAGCAGACAACGCCACCATTATTGGCGACGTCGAGATTGGCGATGGATGTAGTATCTGGTTTGGGACCATCCTGCGCGGCGACGTAAACTCTATCCGCGTTGGCAATGGTGTAAACATACAAGACGGCTCCGTCCTCCACACCCTTTACCAGAAGTCGACCATCGAGATTGGAGACGACGTCTCCATCGGTCATAACGTAACGATTCATGGTGCCAAAATCTGTAGCGGCGCCCTGATTGGTATGGGCTCAGTCGTGATGGACCATGCCGTCATAGGCGAAGGCGCCATTGTGGCTGCCGGCGCAGTCGTGCTCAGCAACACACAAGTGGAACCGGGCAGCATCTACGGTGAAAACCCCGCCAAGTTCCTAAAGAAGGTAGACCCCGAACAGGCCAAGGAGATCAACCAAAAGATCGCCCGTAACTACCACATGTACGCTTCGTGGTACAAAGACGAAGAGGACGGAAGCGAGAATAAAGAACAAATCATAATCTAAAAAGAATAGCTATATGAAAAGAACAATGTTAGCCGCCGCCCCGATAGCCGTCTTATGCCTGCTGTCATGCGCACAACCGAAGCCCGAAGGCAAAGAAATCACCTACACCCCGCAAGCACCGTTCGCTCCGCCAACCTACGTGTGCTATCAGGCACCCGGCACGATTACGCTAGATGGCATACTGTCGCCCGAAGAGTGGGACGCCGTGCCTTGGACGACGGATTTCATCGACATTGAGGGAGATAAGCGCCCGAAGCCCCTCCTCCAAACCCGCGCCAAGATGACGCACGACGATGAAGGCATGTACTTCGCAGTCCTCATGGAGGAGCCGCAGGTATGGGGCACGATCACCGAACATGATGCCGTCATCTATCAGGACAACGACTTCGAGATCTTCCTCAACCCGACCAACGACACCCACAACTACATGGAGTATGAAGTAAACGCCTTGGGTACGGAGTGGGACTTGTTCCTCAGCAGACCTTACCGCGATGCACCGGTAGTACTTAATAACTGGGAATTTGCCGGCATGAAGTCCGCCGTCTATGTGGACGGAACGCTGAACAATCCGGCTGATACCGACAAGTCTTGGAGTGTTGAGGTATTCATCCCTTGGGAATCCATCTATCAAGTAACCCGCGGCAAAGGCAAGCCGACAAGTGGCGAGCAGATGCGCGTCAACTTCTCGCGTGTGGAATGGACGACCGAGGTGCAGGATGGCAAATACGTCAAAGTCCCTATCAAGGGCGAAGACAAGGTGCGCGAATATAACTGGGTATGGGCTCCTACGGGTGTGGTCAACATCCACATGCCGGAATACTGGGGCTATGTGCAAATGACAGACAGCGTGGCAGGCACAGCCACAGTCCCCTTCGTGCAAGACCCCGCCAGCGAAACCAAATGGCTGCTCCGTAACCTCTACTACCGACAGAATGAGTACGCCGCAACCTTCGGGAGCTATGCCACCAGTCTGGCCGAACTGAAGCCAGAGGAAATCTGTACAACCGAGCAAGCTAAGCAGCTCGCGCTCTACACCACCCCCTCGCAATACGAGCTCACCCTTCCTGCCCCCGATGGACAGATCTGGCACATCCGTCAGGACGGTCGCATAGGTATGGGCAAATAGCAGGAAACAGAGATCCACATCAGTGTACACATACTGTCGCCCAACGAAACATGATCATCTATAATCCTATTTTAAATTAAAAAGTAATGAAAAAGACACTTCTCTTCACTCTTCTACTCTGCCTTGGGGCAGAAGTCACACAAGCGCATGGAGCGCCAAACACATGGGGGAACGACGACCCCTTCCGAGGCACACCCCAAGAGGCGCGCACCGCTCGCGGACAACAAGGCGACGGCGGCATCTCGCCCCAAATGCTACAACAGATAAAACAAGCTTACCAAGGGACGTCGGCGGATAAAGCCATCCGCAACGCCATCACAAATAACGACATCAACAAGCTGGCTGTAAACGGCGAGAGCAAGAACAACTTCGACGACCACTTCTCCGACAAGGTGAACAGTAAGGGCATAACCAACCAGAAATCATCCGGACGCTGCTGGCTCTTCTCAGGGCTGAACGTCTTTCGTGCCAAGGCCATTGCCCAATATGGCATGGGCAACTTCCAATTCTCGCAAACCTACTCCTTCTTCTGGGACCAGCTGGAGAAGTCGAACCTCTTCCTGCAAGGCATCATCGACACACGCGAGAGGCCGATGGATGACAAGATGGTGGAATGGCTCTTCAAGAACCCCATTGGGGACGGCGGACAGTTTACGGGTGTGGCTGACATCCTGACTAAATACGGCGTCGTGCCGGCAGAAGTCATGGTGGAGACAAACAGTAGCGAGAACACCGGACGGATGGCAAACCTGATCGGCCTCAAGCTAAAGGAATTTGGCATGCAGTTGCGCACCCTCGCCGCCGGCGGAGCCAAAGCGGACGCACTCGAAAAGGAAAAGACCGCCTGCTTGGGCACCATCTATCGCATGCTCGTGCTCAACCTCGGTGAGCCGCCCACATCCTTTACTTGGACGCGTAAAGATGCCCAAGGCAATCCGGTGGAGACGAAAGAGTACACCCCTCTTTCCTTCTTTCAGGAGTTTGTCGGTCGGGATCTGACGGCAGACTATGTTATGCTGATGAATGACCCAAGTCGCGACTACTACAAGCTATACGAAATTGACTACGACCGCCACGCCTACGACGGGCGGAACTGGACTTACGTCAACCTGCCTATCGAGGAGATCAAACAGATGGCTATTGCCTCCATCAAGGACAGCACGATGATGTACTTCTCATGCGACGTGGGCAAGTTCTTCGACCGTGAACGCGGACTGCTGGACGTAGACTACTACGACTACGGTTCACTCATGGGCACCACCTTCGGGATGGACAAGAAGCAGCGCGTACAAACCTTTGCCAGCGGCTCCTCGCACGACATGACCCTGATGGCCGTAGACCTCGATGCCAAAGGTACTCCCAAGAAGTGGATGGTGGAAAATAGCTGGGGTGCGGGTGCCAACAACGGTCACCTCATCCTAACCGACACCTGGTTTAACGAATACATGTTCCGCCTCGTTGTGGAAAAGAAATACATCACCGACCGCGTAAAAGAGGTGCTTCGTCAGACCCCTACCCGCCTGCCTGCTTGGGACCCGATGTTTGCCGGCGAGGAATAGCTTTCCAACGTCGCCCTACAACCTATAAAATGCCTCGAACCTTGCGGATCGGGGCATTTCTTTTTCCTCCCCACAGCACATAAAAAACCCCGGGAGCCTATTGGCAACCCGGGGCAATGAGGTGAAATTAACGACCGTACTCTTCGTAGAGCAGCAACAGATGTGCTGAGCTCCAGCTAAAGTGAGGCGCTTTGAGGCGAGCGCCGTTGTGCGTATCGTAGTTCTCGTGGATCGGAGCATCGGCGCTGAGGCCATCCAAACGGGTGAAGACTTGGTCGGTGAAGGCATCCGCCTCAGCCTTGTATCCGTAGCGGCGAAGACCGGAAATACCGAAGTAGACCTGATCAAGCCAGATTGGTCCGCGCCAATAACCGGCAGGCATAAACTTAGGATTGTCCGCAGCTATCGTGGGAAAGGGGATGAAGGTAGCAAACTTCGCAGTATCGGTAAAAAGCACCAAAGCATCGGCCGCCTGCTCCTTCGTGGCGATACCCGTCCAGAGCGGGATGCAAGCCTCCGTACCCTCCTCCGTAATAAAACCGCCATCCAGACGCTTATCGAAGAAGAAGCGACGGTCAGGAGAGAAAAAATAGTTCTGCACATCGGCCGAGCGGTTAGGCGCGTCGAAGGCAATACCGGCCACGGGCGAAAGCTCCGTCAACAAACGATGTTCGAGGGCAAGGAAGGCGTTCAGATCGACCGACTCCTGATTCATGCTCCAAGCCCCTTCGCTGTTTTTCACCATCACCGCGTCGTCGAAGCGAATGGCGTTGTCCATACCACTTTCCCAAGCAGCGGCTTCGAGGGTACCGTCTACCGAGCCAAACTCGCAAATGCCGTTCGCATTATGGTCACGGTGCTTGAACCACCAGTTATAATAGGTAACAAGCTTTGGAAACATCTCGCTAACAAAAGCACTATCACCCGTCTGCTTGTATATTTCATTGACAGCCCAGACAGCGAGCGGGGGCTTGCTATCGCGTGTATTGTTGTCCGCAGAGTCGGGGAAAACACAGTCGATGATCATTCCCTCAGAGGTCTGATGGTCGAACATCGTCCGCACCTGATCCTTAGCCACCTCGGGCGCAAAGCGAGCCAGCGCCACGGCGTGCTTCCATGAGTCCCAACCCCAGAAGCCCATAAAATAACCCACCGCATGACTAGGCACGACGCCGTCATGACGCAAATCTCCGCGAGCACTTTTCCAGTTGGCTATCAGGGTGACCACAGCCTTGGCAGCAATTCGATTATAAGCTGCTGGCATGTCTGATCGCAACACCTTTTTAAGGTAACCTTCCCATCGGGCGGCCGTCTGCTGTCTATAATCGTCGGGCGCATGCTGAACAGTGGTCGCTTTTAGTAAAGCTGTCCTCTTTTCTGCTTCGCCGGAGAAGAAGGAAAGCACCACCTCCGCCTTTCCTGATTTCAAGGAAAGCGTTTCGTATCCCTTTTCAGAGGAAAGAATCCCCATTTCCGGGCTGAAGGTCACCGCCACCCCTTCCCCGTCAGGGGTAGTCAGGATGAACGTATTCTTCTCACTTGAGCAGGTAATGCCCTCACCGCTCACCTCACCGCTGAAGCGAAAAGGTGCCTCGCAGTCGGAGGTACAGGTTAGGAGCACAGTCGATTGATCCACAAACACCAGTCGCTGTTCAATCTTTCCGCGGGCAGAGGAGGCGGCCATGTAAAGTTCACCGGGGAAATAAGAAACGGAGTCTGGTGCATAAGACGCCATAACCTCCTCATCAGCAAAACTGACCTTCACCAGCGCGTCAGAGAGCCAACGGCGCAGGTTCATATCCAGCTGAAAGGGACCGCAAAAACCATTCACCCACTGTTCCCGTTCAGGCAGGGTGAAGCCGTACCAAGAGCCGGCGTCGGTGAACCATCCGCGACAGCGGTGAACCGTGTCGGGGGTGTAACTGATGTTTAAGATATTCGCATAGTCATAAGCCATGCGCGGTGCAGGCACATCCTGCTTGGTGGAGCAGGCCGCCGCGCCCAACAAGGCAAGGGCGGAACAGAGAACCAGGTGCTTCATGTCAATATAGTTTATGTTTAGCTGCGTAGGGCAGCTCACTGTTGTTTGTAACGGGTATCAGATAGAATGTGTAACGCCGGGCGGTCGGGGTGATAGTGTACTCGGGATGAGTCTGTGCGCCCCAAGTCGTGTCACCCCCTACGCCCATCTGGCGGCTGTCGATGTTGAGCCAAACCATATTTTTCTTCTCAATGCTGCCGCCATGCACATGCGCCGTCATAGCGGGAATATAATGGAGTTCTTCGATAGGGAAGTTCCAAGCACTGACGCTCAGCGGGGCATCGCCGGCAACAACTAGCAGACCTTCGCCACCACCATTCCGGAGGGCAGTCCAGCGGACATCACACTTATTTGCCGTCTCCTGTGCACGAACATAAGGATGATACTGCTCCCAAACGTTCGCTTGATAAAGGTCGATATCGGCACCGGACTTGCGGTCCCAATAGTTTTCCTGTGGACCGCGGCCGAGCCAGGTCATCTGATCGTACTCGCCACCCAACACTAGGCGCATACCGAAACGAGGCATCTCAGGAAGCACCTTGCTGCCGGGCACGAAGGAGCAAACAGTCTTTACCGTACCATCTGCGTAGACCGTATAGGTGACGGTAAGAGCAGACTCCTGTTCCGCCATGTTGTAGGTGGAGGTAACGGTCCATGTGTTTCCGTCTGCATCTGCTTTGGCTGTAAAGGCATCAAGCTGCATACGGTTACCCGCCTCCTGCCAGGTGGCGCAGCGTTCGCTCATGCCGTTGGCCACGTCGTTATCGGTCAGTGGGCGCCAGAAGTTAGGTCTCAGTCCGGAGAGAAGAAGCTTCTTCCCGTTCTGCTGGTAACCGACTAGTTCACCGTCCTTTTTAGAAAAGGTGAGGGTGAGGGCATCAGCTGTCAAAGTAAGGACATCTGTCGTCTCGTTAGCGACTAACTTTCCTTCGGGCTTCGTTGGGGCGACAACTGTCGGCAAAGCGACAGGTAGCCTCCATTGCTCCGAAGCAGCCACATGTCCGCGAGGCACTAAGGGAGTAGCTGTGCGCGTCAGGGCGGAGAGGTGGAGGAAGTACTCCGTGCCCGGCTCACCTTGGATAGCAGGCAATGGCAGTTCCACTTCGGCCGAACTGTGTGGGGCAATGATCGGAACAGCAAGCATACCGCTGGAGAGGGTTTTGCCATCGGCCTTTACCGTCCAAGCGTAATCGTATACGTCGGAGGAGAGAAAGTCGTGGCGGTTCGTGATCTTGATGCGGTTCGCAGTAAAAGGTATCCCTTCAAAATGGATGTATTGATAGACCTTTTTCACCTCCCAGATATGGGGATGAAGCGTACGATTGGCAGCCACCAAGCCGTTGGCGCAGAAGTTGGAGTCATTGACGATGCCTACGAAGCCCATATCTCCGCCATACGCCTGAATGTCGTGACCTTTCTTGTCCTTAATGGCGAAAGTCTGATCCACCCAGTCCCAAATGAAGCCGCCCTGCAGGTTGTCATACTTGTAGATCAAGTCCCAATAGTCGCTAAGGTTACCCACACTATTGCCCATCGCGTGGGCATATTCGCAGAGGATAAGGGGGCGATCCTGTCGCTGGTTGCTCCATTCACGCAGACGCCAAACACGAGCATACATGGGACAGAAGATGTCGGAAAGTCCCTTCACCCCTCCTCCTTCGTACTGAACGGGGCGGCTCGGATCGCGTTGCTTGGTCCAGTGATAGATCGTTTCGAAATGATTGCCGTAGCCAGACTCGTTACCGAGGCTCCAAGTGATGATGGCGGTGCAGTTCTTGTCACGTTCCACCATGCGTTCCATGCGTTCGCGGAAAGGTATTTCCCAACCGTCCATGTTAGCCAAGGTGCCGTCGGGATGTGCCTCCATGCCATGCGACTCGATGTTGGCCTCATCTACTAGGTAGAGGCCGTATTCATTGCAAAGGTCGTACCACTCCTCATAGTTGGGGTAATGGCAGGTGCGGACGGCGTTGATGTTGAATAGTTTCATTAGGCGGATGTCCTCCACCATGCTTTCCACAGTGATGGTACGTCCTTTGTGCATATCGTGTTCGTGTCGGTTCACGCCCTTGATAAGAATAGGTGTGCCGTTTACATGCAGCATGCCGTGTATCATCTCCACCTTGCGAAAGCCGAAGCGTTGAGTAAAGGACTCAGTTAGGCGACCTTTTTTGTCGAGCGTATTCACAACGAGGGTATAGAGGTTAGGGGTCTCGGCCGTCCACGGCTTCACATCGGGAAAGAGCTGATTGAAGGCAAGTAGCGTATCGACATTGCTGCGGGGGGTAAGGCGCGCAGTGGCAATTTCGCGATTGCCATCCAGCAGGCGGAGTTGCACAGTGCTACCCTTAACAGCGTGACGGCTATCCATAGAGACCTTGACATCCAGCACACCCTCGCGATAACTGTTTCTGAGGTCAGCGCCTATCTCAATGTCCTTGATGCGGACGGTAGGGCGGGCAATAAGTTGCACATTGCGCTCGATGCCACTATATTTCCAATAGTCCTGCCCCTCCAGATAGGAGCCGTCACTATAACGGTAAACCTCCACAGCTAGGCTGTTCTTTCCAGGTTTCAGCTGTTTGTTGATAAGGAACTCGGACGGCAAGCGGCTATCCTCACTATAGCCGACGAACTCACCATTGAGCCAGCAATAGAAAGCGGACTCCACACCACCAAAGTGCAGCAGGATATCCTTACCATTCATCCCTTCAGGCACTGTGAAGGTGGTAACATAGGAACCCACAGGATTATAGTCGGCCGGCACAAACGGCGGATTGGCGGGAAAGGGATAGCGCGTGTCCGTATAGATCGGAGCGTCAAAGCCCTGCAACTCCCAACTGCCGGGCACTTCGATGTCCTTCCAATCGGTAACGTCATATCCGGCTTCAAAGAAGTTAACGGGTCGCACGGCTGGCGTCTTGGCAAAATGAAATTTCCACGTGCCGTTCAGGCTGTGGCGTCGCTCGGCAGAAGCGTCCTTCGTCAAGGCAGCCTTCTCCGACGCATAAGGCACAAAATGCGCATGTATCGGTTCGCGGTTGATCTGGTTTATCCGCTGATTCTCCCATTCATAGGGCTCGGCCGCAAATACCGTGGGAGGCGCAACCATCAGGTAAGCTGCGCCTAAAGCCACACTTATGGCTGTGTTTATAAATGCTTGTTTCATATTGATAGATGATAGATGGTATTCGATTTGATTTCAATAAAAAGAAGTTGTACTACATGCAGACGTGTTAGCTCTAACATGCAGTATATTAATGGAAAAGATAGAACGTTTTATCTTTTCGTCTATATACTATTATACTTTTGAGCCAGCTCGTAATTACTTTTGAGCAGGCTCAAAAGTAATTACGAGCATGGTCAAAATCAATTACCAGCTTGCTCAAACGTATAATAATAGTAATGTTTCGAACTAACTATTGGCATCGAAAGTCCTACTAGGAAGGACGAATGACTTACAAAATTGTTTCATTATTATTCAAACGGAGGGCGTTGTTTGAATTCAGTTCCTGAATAGGTATTGGATAGAAGTTGTTCTTCGAAGGATTAAACTCACGTCCAACGGCTTTGAGCGCAGCCTGCGTCTTGCCCCATCGGCGCAAGTCGTAGAAGCGGAAGTTCTCAAGCGGAAACTCAAGAATGCGTTCATGTTCAATCTGTGCAGCCACCTGCTCCTTCGTCACACCCTTCATGGCCGGCATATCGGCACGGGCACGTACATCGTTGATCAAAGGGATTGCTTCTGCTGTACGTCCCTGCTCGTTCAACGCTTCTGCCTTCATCAATAATACGTTCGAGTAACGCATAAGCGGAATGTTGGGGGCAAAGTAGTTATTATTCATACCCTCCATGTCTGCCGGCATATATTTACGGAAAGAAGGTTTGTTATAGGATTTGCCCACGGCATTGCCTTCATCGTCGTACTCGGTATTGAACCAATAGTCGTAGGTCGAGCCATACACGCGGCCAGCCTCCGGATCATTGAAGTAGTCGCATTGAAAGAAAATAGAGGCATAAAGGCGACTGTCGTAACGACCGGTCGTAGCAATCTGCCCTTCCTTCATAAACTCATTCATAAGCATCGAGGAAGGAAGTATTTCGTCCCAGCCCCACAACTCTGCTGTACCGATCCAACGATGTAACTGCGTCTTATACCAAGCACCATTTGCATCAGACATAGACATCTGCAATTCGAAAACAGCCTCCTTCGAGTTCTTGTTTGAACTATTGAACATAGAACCAAAGTCCTTAATCAATTCGTATCCCTGCACTTTGTCAAGAGCAGCCACGGCGGCTTTCAGTTCTGCATCTTTATTGTTGGTTTCTTCGTAAGCGCGAGTCAGGTGAGCCCAACCCAAGAAGGCATAAGCCGCACCTCTGGTGGCACGTCCGGTCGCTTCAGAAGAACGTACAGCCGGCAGAGCTGTTCCCTTTTCCAGATCTGCAATGATGCAGTCCCATGCTTCAGGACGGGTGGAAAGAGCCTTATCCAATTGGTCAATGGAGGTTATATACACATCACGCACCACGATCTGTTCCCAGTTCAGAAGTAACTTCATGTGGTAATAAGCGCGTAGGAAATGAGCTTCGTTAATAATCATTGCTCTATCCTCGTCCGTAATCTTTTCAGCCGGGATAGAAGGAACCTTCTCCAGCAATTGATTACAATAGTTGATGCCCCGATAATTATCCATCCAGTAGGAAGTAAACTGAGAGTTACCATTCGTGTAACTAAAATTGGAGAGCTCCACCCAGTTCGGATAGTTGAGTGCATCGGCACCCAGGTCTACGATATCTTCGCGATAGGCCTCCACCGGCCACTTGATTTCAGCAAATCCCCACGTATCAGTAGAGGATTCCAGTTTGGAATAGGCAGATGCCAAACCTGCTTCGGCATCCGATTTGTCTCTCCAAAATGAATCGGAGGTTAATTCGTCGGGCGACTGTACCGACAAGAAATCTTCACAGCCGGTTGTTGCTCCCATCAGTAATAGGGCGGCAGCAATATATTTAAATTGTTTCATACGATTACTTTGTTATAATATGATTGTGAATGATTAGAATGTAAGTTGTAGACCGAACACATACGAGCGGGTAAAAGGATAAACGAATTTATCGATACCGGCATTCAGTACTTCCGAGTTCTTACTATCAGGATCTTTTCTGGTAAACTCAGGGTCGACACCAGAGTAGTCGGTAATAGTAAACAAGTTCTCGCCGCTCACATACACTCTGAGTTTATCTATAAAGGCCTTCTTCATCCAAGCGGATGGCAATGTATAGCCCAATTGCAATTGGCGGAGACGCACGAAGTTACCGTTCTCAATGAAGCGGTCGGATTCACGTGAGTTGCCGTTCGGATCTTGCAGAATAGCACGTGGTACATCTGTGTTTGTGTTCGTTGGTGTCCAAGCGTTCAAGGCCGAGCTAAGGAAGTTGGAACCTGAGTTCATTCCTTCGTAGAAATAACGGTTTGCATTATACAACTTGGCACCCCAACTGCTTCCCAACAAGAAAGACAGGTCGATTCCCTTGAAAGATGCACCAAAAGAAAGGTTCGCTTCCACTTTGGGAATACCTGCACCGCAATACTCTTTGTCATCTTCATCTATTGAGCCGTCACCATTCACATCGCGAAAACGTATATCTCCTGCTTTTGCTTTGGGTTGAAGCTCGTCACCCTCTTTGTTTACATAGTCTCTGGCCTCTTTATCACTTTGGAAGATACCATCCGTACGATAGAGGAAAAAGCCGGCTATCGGGTTGTCCACACGTGTCTGCGTTGGGAAGTGTTCGCTACCCCATTTCAAACCTTCGCCATACAGCGCCTGTTTAGGATCGGATAGTTCCAATACCTTGTTGCTGGTTGTTGATAGGTTGAAGCCTATGTTATAATCGAAGTCTCCTTTCTTGTCAGCCCAATTCACTTCGAGCTCAACACCCGTGTTGCGGATCTTGCCCACATTCATGATCGGATTTAGCAAACCTACCGAAGGAGCAAGCTTTTTGGTGATCAGCATATCTTCCGTTTGA
>JAVVRI010000036.1:0-6674 GCA_036654795.1 Tannerellaceae bacterium | reverse complement strand
GGACAATTTACCATTGAAGAAGCCATAGTCCACACCCACGTTTTTCGTATCGGTTGTTTCCCATTGCAAGTTGCGGTTTGCCAATCCCATCGCGATACTTCCCGGCCATGGGCTTGAGCCTGAACCTTGCACGGAACCTCCGTATAACTCGTTGTAAGTAGAGATCAAAGCCTGAAAATCGTAATAGCCTAAAGCCTGCTCGTTACCCAAACGTCCCCAACTGGCACGCAGTTTCAAGTTACTAACAATGCTCTCTTCTGGAAAGAAAGCCTCTTCAGATATCCTCCAGCCCAAGGCAACCGATGGGAAAAAGCCCCAGCGGCTATCGCTACCGAATTTAGATGATCCATCCTGACGAACAGTGGCTTGAAACATATATTTCCCGGCGTACGAATAGTTCAAACGACCAAAGAAAGAGACGCGGCGATACTTATACAACGAACCGTTGCCTGTGTAAGTTCCACCTGTGCCAGCATTGATTGTAGAGAACGAAGGATCAAGGAAGCCACCGGGCTTCTCACTGGTTACTAACTGCCCATCCTTTACTTCATATAGAGTTGTCTTGCCTTCTACAGCCACACTATTCCAGTTGTAGTCCCGCATTGTTACGGAGTTACCGGCCATTACGTTCAGGGAATGGTCGCCAAACTTCTTGTCGAATGTCAAGATGTTATCAATCACCTGCTCCTGCCAGTACGAAGAGGATTCGCTCTGATAGGGATAGTCTCTCTTTGCCTTGATGTCGGCAACGTAGGCCGGTGTATGAAAGGTGGTACGTTCGTTGATGCCACGATAAGAATAAGCCGTCTTGAATGTCAGCCAATCGGTAAAGTGGATGCCAAGCGATACGTTCGCGTCCATATTATACAATTTGTCGGTAGACGTCTTATACACATGATCCGCCATAACGTTACGGTTGCTGGGCAAACCGTTATTGTCGGTCAAGCCAAAACCGGATTCCTTCGTTTCGTCATACACCGGAACCAACGGAGAGATCATATACATTTCTTTCAGCGAGTACTGAGGCTGTGCATTGTTCGTAGCCTTGAACGACATATTGGCATCAAGATCGAAGATTCTCTTCGTAACAGACAATTTCATGCGGGCATTGTCCTGACGGAAATCATTACCAAGCAAAATGCCCTTTTCGTCAGCATGGTTATAGGAGACGGAGTAACGGGCATTATCGGAGCCGCCACGTACGCTAACCATATAGTTTTGTGCAAATCCACTACGAAACATTTCGTCCTGCCAGTTGGTATTGACTGTACCCGGATTCGTGATATACCCGGGAAGTGCCACCTGCTTTTTCGGATATTGCAGGTTGTAGTTATCGTACATTTGCTTGTGTGCTTGCACGTAACCGTTTGCATCCAGCAGATCCATCTTGTTTGCTACCTCCGTAGCACTCAGGTATGCGCTCATATCCACTTTTAATTCACCCTTTTTACCATTCTTGGTCGTTACCATGATGACGCCATTAGCAGCTACCGAACCATAGATTGCAGCGGCAGCACCGTCTTTCAGCACTTCCATGGCAGCAATATCCTGCGGGTTTACGCTGTTAATGTCGCCAGGAAAGCCATCAATAATATACAACGGATTGTTGTCGCCAAACGATTTCACGCCACGGATCTTAACCGCAACGCCTGCACCGGCATTACCTCCGGATTTCTGTACGTTTACGCCGGACACTTTGCCTTGCAATGCTTCGGCAGGATTGGTCGTGGCACGACTAGCCAGATCGTCTACATTGACAGAAGAGATAGCACCCGTCAGGTCACTTTTCTTCATCGTACCGTAACCGACTACTATTACCTCATCAAGTTTCTCGGAATCCTCAGCCAAGTTCACTTCCAAGCGAGACTGACCGTTGTAGGGGATTTGTTGTGTGACGTATCCGATGTAAGAGAATACTAGCACGTCGCCCTTTTGAGCCGAGAGTTCGAATTTACCATCCAAATCGCTAATGGTACCTACGGTGGTACCTTTCTTTAGGATGTTCACACCCATGGCCGGTGTACCTGTTTCATCATAAACAACTCCTTTTACATTCACTTCCTGCGCAAAACCCAGGAAAGGAAAAAGGGACAAAAAGACAAGCAATGTAGCAGTCTTCAGGAAAGAACCGATGCGTAGTCGGTATTTGCTTTGCAATGTTCCCATTTGATCTTTTATATTAGAATAGATTAATAAATTTTCACCACAAGGATACGGGTTAGCTTTCACCTTGTCAATACTTTATTACTCTATCTAATCACTACATCAAACAGAAAGAGGTGGGTTTTATATCTACACAGACAGAAAACGAAACGCTGATTAGCTGTTGTTTACACGCTAAGCAGACACTACATTAGATGCTTTTCATGTATTCCGTCAAGCTTTCGTCCGTTTCCAAATTCATGTGCTTTCGAAGGCGGTAACGAGCCATGTTTACGGTCTTGGGGGTTGAGTCGATAACAGAGGCAATCTCTTTTGTAGAGAGGCCGATACGCAAAAGAGAGGCCAAGCGCTGCTCGTTTTTAGATAAATCCGGATGCAGAACGGAAAGTTTCCCAATGAAACGGGCGTTGATTTGATCTATTAACAATTCGGTCTCCGTGTTGCGAGCGTTAAATTGGGAGATATAGGCATTCACACTCCGCAGGTGTGCCTCCAGATTAGCACCAGACAACTTATATCCCTCCTTAATCATCTCCTGTATATGCGCCAAAAGATCGTTACGACTACGAACAAAAAAGGCAAAGTTGGTTAACTCTTGCCGGTTATATTCCAGTTCCTGCTCGGTAACCAGAGCTTCCTGCTCAGCTTGTTGTAATTTGAGTGCGATTAGTTCCTTCTCGCGACTGTCCAGTTTCTTCGCCGTTTCAAGTACCTGTATCTTCTTTTGTTGGCGGGCATGATAGACGAAGTAGAGCGAAGCCAGCAGAATACCAATCGCCACCAGTAGGGCAATAAATGTCTGCATGCGCAAACTCTTATACTGAAAGGTACGTTGTTGTAAAACAATCTCCTGATCCTTCGCACGCAAACGTTTTTGAATGTTGTTCAGTTCAATCTGGCGCATCTCATCCCTAGCAAGTAGTTCCTGCTCTGTGTTGTAAAGATTGAGCAAGTTCGCGTAAGCAGCTGGATAGTTCTTCTGTGCATCATATACCCACGAGGCATAGCGATAGTTATCACAAATCAGCTCTTTGGCATTAATAGATCGTGCATATTCCATTGCCTTTGCGAGAGCTTTCAGTGCTTTGTCATATTCTTGAGCATAAAAGTATTGAGTGCCGAGGTTGTTATAATTCTCCCCTAAAGACCAAGTTGCTTTCAAAGAGTCGTTGATAGCAATGGCCTCGTTTAAAAGGGCGATCTTCTCCGTCGTATTGCCCTCATAGAGGCAAAGATTATTCAAGTTGGCGGAAAGCAGTTTCTTTTGACCCAGTTTGCGGTTGATGGTCAAAGCAGCCTTGAAGTTCTCTTCCGCCTTTACATTATCCGGCACAAGGATATAGACCAGCCCGCGCATATTATAGCATATTGCTAGGTTCATGGAGTCGTGCATGGTTTTATAAATATCAGATGCCTGATCGACATACCGGAAAGCTCTTTTCGTATCATGCAGTTTAATATACGAACTAGAAAGACGTACATAAATATAGGCTTTCTGCTTCAAACTGTCAGCCGGACAAGTTTCCATTGCGTTTGTAATGGCTTCGAAACCCATATCAAAATCACCTTGATTCATATAGGCCTCACCAAGTGCAGCCTGAGCCATGGCCAGATGCACGCGGTCGTTCGTCTTCTGTGCTTCCATTATGGCGGAGTTAGCGTAATAGATAGCTTTAGAAGGGTCAGACTTCAATATCTCTTCTGCCTTTTCAAGCAAAGCTTTTGTCTTATTTCCCTGCAAAGTATTTTGGCCGGCTACGGTTGTCACCCCTATTACAAAAATAAACAACGTAAGCAAAATGACATTTGTTTTGTGTTTTCTCATATCTTATTGAACTATAACGAAGCAAAAGTAACAAATAAATAAAGGAGTCCACGTGGAAAAGGGGTATTTTATGTTCAATGATAATTGATGCTTCGTGAAATTCTTTAGAACCGCTCAACCATAACCCGAGAAGCCCGTTGGAATGAACCTTTTAAGGGTGGCACCGCATTCCATGGAATCAGGTTGTTCAATATGTGGAAAATCGTTATTAAACATCTACAACCTTATTTAACAACCCCAGATTCTCTATCAGAATTAATCAATTGAACTTTACCTGCTTTAAATTGCCGCCCAATATGGAAGTTCCATGAGCAACTTACATATACCATATTACCTAAATCGGATGTATAACGGCGAGTATCTTTAGGAGCCTTATCAAAAAGAAATTTTTCTCTCGACATTTCACCATCACTGAAAAATGGATTCATAATGCCGAGTCCTAGTTTCAAATTCTTTAATTTATAAGAAACAGCAATATCAGCATTCCCATTTTTATAATAATGTTTCTCGCCCATAATAGCATCCGATTTAGAATTGATAGAAGCCGATAATCCCCATTTTTTATATGTAGCCTCTAATTGAGCCCCCCCATAAAAACCGGTATTGGTATATGTAGATTCATTTCCTCTGTTGATATGCCTGTTTACACCTCCATACACAGACAATGATAATGCATTTTTTATAATAAAAGCAGTTACATTTACTCTTCCTTGCAGGTGAGTATAGCTTTTTTGATTATCATAGCTAAATTGATAAACATAATCATCCCCATTAAAAGTCTGTACAGTAGCCGTTTCCCAAATAGGATTTGGGCTATATTGATAGTAACCGGAAGCTTGAATCATAAAACGGGAAAAACGATAACGTATATTCAAACTATTGGCATATCCTCGGAAAGGTCTCAAGGAAGGGTTTCCTATCCAAACTTCGTAATCATTTTGCCATTGATATACATCAGACAGTTGTACCAAAGAGGGGAGGATAGGATTAATCTCAAAAGAATAACGCAAAAACAAATTCTTAGATACAGAATAAGATAGTGTCACTTGAGGACGGAAAGTGAAAAAGTTATATGAATTACTTCCTTCTTTAAAATATTGTTTGGATACACCAAGACCTACATTATATCCAAATTGACGATAAGAACCTTCTATTTCGCTATATAAATATAAATCGGAATTTTGCATTTCCTGAATTACATCACCTGTTGAACCATTATAATGGTTTTCTGTATGAAATTGCTTATAGTTTATACCGGATGACCAAAGCATATTATCATGAAAAGTCTTTTCATAAATGAGCTCTGAAATAACAGAACGCTTGTTTCCATCTACCGTATAGCCGTACTTATTTCCTGCTGGAATATGGTTGGCAAGATACTCTGCATAATCACGCAAATAATCAGAAGAAATATAGGTGCCAACAACATTAGCCATAAGAGTCTGATCGGACGGCAAGTTGAGTTGGTAATAAATATCCAGCACCGGAGAAAAACTCTTGTCCTTGATCCCAGTATAGCTCGTCAAATCATTCTCTCCTGTTTCTCGAATCAATTGAATAGAATTGTAATAAGGTGTATTTTGCCAGCAGTTACTCAATTTAACATTAAAAACAGATACTTCCTTATTTGTCAGATTGTAAGTAAGTGACAAATCATGTTGCTGTGCTTTAACTGGAGAATTGATACCCTCTTTAGCCATTGAACGAACCACCCCATCCGGCATAACTAAACTCTGATTAACATCAATATGCCTCTTTTTATAATCCCGATAAGTCAAATTATAATTAACTGCAAACTCAGACGATTTATGGTTGTATTTTAAGTAAAAATTATCATTTCCATAGCCAGTTGCCACCGCATTTTTCATAGAAGTTCCTCCAGAAATACCGCCAGGAGCACGGCGAGTAATAAAATTCACTACAGAAGCAATCCCTTCACCATAACGAGCACCTGGCGTATTGGTATACTCTACTTTTATAACCTGAGTAGATAGTATGGCCAACACTTCTTGCAAAGTTGACTTAACATTATTGATACGCAACTGTACGCTTCCTTGATCAAGAGATGATATTGTATTCTGCGTTGTATTAACCAACAAATCAGGTAACATCATCTTGCTAAGTAGATCAAAAGCAGAGGAAGAAGATTTTACCTGTAAGCCAGAAGGAATTATAATCTGTCGATTTACTTTATTTACAACTCGTTCAGACGAAACAACAATTTCATCTAGTTTTTTAGCTTTCTCATCTAACAAAACATTACCAATGTTTATAGTTTTCAGAATGTTATCTAAAAAGATTATATTTTGTTCATAACCAACATAAGTAACAACAAGAAACATATTTCCTTGTTTTCCCTTACCCAATTCAAATTTCCCCGATTGATCTGTCACACATCCTTCAATAAAGACAGAATCCTTTCCTAACAATTGGACTGTTGCATTCTCAATCGCTTTCTGAGAATTTCCATCTTTCACAACACCACTAACTTTCAGTGCTTGGGCATTCAATAAAGTAATACATCCAAACAAATTGATAAGTATCAATAAGAGTTTCATCATGATCACGATTTATTATAATTTAAATACTTCCATCTAGTTTCTTTAGTTAAGTAAAATATACTGTTGCACTGACCTTTACCATTATCAAGTCAACAACAGTATACATAATAAGAATATTGATCTTT
>JAVVRI010000035.1:18043-20121 GCA_036654795.1 Tannerellaceae bacterium | reverse complement strand
CATCTTTGAGCATATACTCCAGCCTATCAACCTTCTTCGTTGTCTGTTCATCACTTTTAAGCTCTTTCTTATATGCCTTATCCGAATTTGCCTCGAAAGACTTTAGTAGGTCTACATAATCGTCAAACTGGCGTATGTTCGAGAATTTATCCACTAAAGTTTTTAGAGCTGTCTCGTCATTAAACACATCGAGCTGACTCTCTCCTTTAAATAAACAATATTTACGAATCACTGTGTCAAAACACTGCTCAAGCAGGATATTGCCCTTAATCATTTCACGCTCTGATCCAGAGCCACTCCAACCTTGAAAAGAGAAATCTCGTGTTATAAAGCTACCATCGATACGCTTTTCAAAATAGAACCTCTTCTCAAGAGATTTTTCTCCATCATGCTCAAAAATAAGTGATACAGAGATGTAATCGTTGTCGCCGGCAATCATCTCTGATTTTCGTTTTTCTGATATGAGTGTTTCGCTCTTATTCTCTCGTGCGGTAATAAACAGCCAGTCAAGCGCATCAAAGAATGTAGTTTTACCATCGCCATTGCCACCAATAATTAGAGTTAGTCCATCCTTAAAAGTAAATAGACTTTCTTTATAATAACTTCTAAAGTTATTTATTTTCAATTCTTTAAGTATCATATGATATTGTTTTTTAGGTAATTACTAACTTCATTGTAAATCTCATTTTCGGATGAATTTCTACGAAGTCCATTAATAATCTTTGCAACAGCCACAACAATAGGGTTGTCTGCATTTAATGCTTGGTCGATAGTCTCATAGTCTGCAACATTGTATTCTCCATAGGCAATAAGTTTCTCATCGCTAAGAATTGTTTGTAGCACCCTATCGCTATTAGTAAATCTATTGTCCATCTTCATTTTTGTTTATAAATAGTGATAAATTATAGTAGTTAAAAATATCATCGAGTACTTTAAGGGTGTCATTGCTATTTTCTGCGAGCAAAGCAAAGTTCCTAACTCGGTTCAATTCGGTTTTAATCATATTCTTTTCGAGATTATATGACTCAATAAGTCTATTTATCTCTGGTACAACAACTAGATCGTGAATAATCGCTAGGTGCTTATGTGTTGCTTTTGACTGTCTTAATATCCTTCCTCGTCTCTGAATAAATTGACGAGGATTACCCGTGCTAGCACAGAATATAGCGACCTGGCTTTGAGGAACATCAACACCTTCATCAAGACACTTCATAGAAGTGAGTACCTCTAACCTTCCAGTAGAAAACTCCTCTAGTATTCTCTCTCTATCACCTGATGCAGAGGTAAATTGCTTAACAGTAGCTCGTGGGTGCACATCTCTGACTATTGCAGAGTATTGATCTATTAAATGCTGAGACTCACAATCCTCAGCAACATTCTCTCTATCAGAGAATATATCTGCTACATCATCTGGCTCATTTCCCTCTGGTACATATACCAAAGTATATTTTAATGTCCCATTTTCTTCATAAAGTCCTTTAATTATCTTTTCAAAGCACTGCTTCTTTTGAGACGCTTTATGTATAATGCGTTTGCGTTTTAGCAACAAAGCAGTTAATACAGAGTCTCCTTTCTTCAACTCACCCTCAAAGGAGGCAAACTTTGCAATCTTTACAGATAGTTCGGCATAAGCATCCATCTCTGAATCAGTTAAGCGGACTATATGCGGATAGTATAGATACCTACACAGTACACCGTTATCGATCGCTTCCCCCATTGTGTACTCATATGTGTATTTTTCTTCTGCTCCAAAGAACGATAATAGAGCCTTATTGCCCTCGTCATCGAACTGCCTTTCAGGAGTTGCAGACAAACCTATCCTACGTCCATAATTAACAGCTTTTAGTTTGCTGCGAATTTGTCCAGATCCCATATTGTGTGCTTCATCCGCTATTAGTAGTAGACGAGCCTTTGAAAATTCATTCAGACGAATAAAAACGTTGTCTTTAGCAAATGAAGCGTAGGTCGATATTATCACGTAAGAGACTTTTTCGTCTTTCCCTTCTATTTTTTCTTGAAGTACAAGTGTGTCAACATCATTCTTCCAACTGTTGTTTTTTGAATATACCCTGAAGATA
>JAVVRI010000035.1:0-18033 GCA_036654795.1 Tannerellaceae bacterium | reverse complement strand
TTATTAAAATTGAACTTCCTGCACTCTCCAACCCATTGTTCCAATAGGGTAATAGTTGGCACAAGAATAATAGCTTTGTAATATCCCGTTTTCTTATATATTTCAAGCAAACAGTTAAGAGACGTGATTGTTTTACCCGTGCCAGTAGCCATAGCAAACAGACCTTTCTGGTTATTTGCTTTCCAATTCTCAAAAGCTAGTTTCTGATAATCTCTCGCCTCTGAGTTCCATGGAAATTTAGGCAAGTTCTTCTTTGACTCACTCTTAATTATGATTTTATCGATTTTTAATTTCGCTTTGTCGAGTATATGCTTTATATTTTCTCTTATAGGTTGAGTAGTTGATTGAAAAGCAATCTCTTTTTCAATCAACTCCTTCTCTTGCTTTAGTAGCTCCGATATCTCCTTCTCTTTGAAAAAGTTCTGAATAGAGACTGTTATATCTGTTGGATCTACATATTTTACCGTATCATCACTCTTATTATACTTACTTTCAAACTCCTGTCTGATGTTATCAATCTTCGCAACGAAGACTCCACCATCCCAATCGCAGTAGGCATCTACACTCTCAATATTATCTAGCAGGGCAGTTTTGGTAAAATTACACGAGCCATTAAAAGCCACGTAGTTCTTTCCATCAAAGAATACACCTGATTTAGTGTGAGATATGCCTCGTCCACTATTAGGTTCAATGACCAATATTTCAATCCTATTGTTAGCTATAAGGAAGGCAATACAATCAAAAAACTGTCTATCATAAGCTGATAAAGACTCTCTTAATTTGGCTATATTGCTTAGATCAAACGAGGGGATTATCTCCTCATTGGTTGCTTTTAAGAGTGTGTTTTTATCATCTTCTGATAGTATATTATTGATGATAAGGCGCATCTTGCCGCCATTGTAAATAAACGTAGCAAAGCCACATGCTAATGTTCTTATTGCAGTACTACTAAAGAACCCTAAAGACAAGTCGAACCTAACACAATTACACAGGCATTCTGAGAAGAAGTATAAGGGCTCCCACTCTTTATTAGAATTAAATTGCCTATGGATAGGCCACTCTATATTATCTTTGAGCATAATATTCTAAATAAAACAGTTTGCACAATTAATCTCGTCATCATCAAACATATCAATGAGTAATGAACTTTTGTTTTTAGCTTTAAACGACTCTTGCTTTTTGATGTAGTCCAACTTAATACGCCTCACTCTTTCTGGCATCGCAAGTTCTGAAAGAGTTTCGCCTTGAATCCATGTATAGCCGTCTTTTTCATATTCCTTAGCTTTCTCAAAGAGTTTGGGGTGTTGCTCCAAGAGCCATATCCATTCTATTCGCTGTTGGAAAAAGCAGAAATAGCAACCAGAACGACTTCTACAATATTCGCCTTTTAATCCATCTACTTTAAATTCAATAGGCTTATAATATCGAGGTACACCAACACCACTTTCTTCAAGAAGCCTGAAAATATCAGCTTTAACAAGTACGTCTTCGTTATCAATCAGAGGGAACTCTTTGAGTTTTCCTACTGGATAGTCTGTCGTTTTGAGAAACTCAAAAACAACTTTATTAAATATTTTTACACTAATATCAAGAAGGGCATTTAGTTTCCGGCTATAAAAGAAGCCTTTTGAAAATGGTGTATTAACAATCTCCAAAGCCTCTAATTTTATATGTTCAGGAGCATACTCTGCATAAAGTTCAGCTATGACTTTTATCTTGTCGTTGTGTAGAACCTTATTTATTATATCTAAACTCCAAATATTTCTGCGAAATGGAAATATAGCTTGTATGTTTGGTTTTGTCGAAACATATCCTTCTCGCTCTTCATCTCCTCTAATGCCAACATAAGATATGGCCGGATCATCTCCAACATATTTTTCAAACTCAGCCAATTTGAGTTTTTGCGTGCACCACCTTGCCTGCGGTGACGGCAAATAACCTCCGCTCGTTTTGAGAAAGTGGTCAAAGGGAGTCGGCTCAGGGCTACCCTGAGCAGCAACCAAGCGTACAATTTTCCTCTCCAAGTACGACTCCAAGTTATCTACCAAACGAATAGTATCTTCTAACTCACAACCTGTATCGGAGTTATAATACTCAATATCTATCTCAGGATAACGATGACGCATATATATAGCTAATGCAGCACTATCTTTCCCTCCTGATATTCCTAATACGTGTCTTATTTTACTCATCGCTCATTTTCTTTTTAAGAATATTTAAAAGGGCATATATCTCCACATCCTTTTCGCCAGAGAGAAGCTTCGTAATCTTTGTTTCAAGATCAATTGCTTTACCCTCTTTTTTTGAGTTTAGAGTTATCACTTGTGGCTGCAGCTCTCCCTCTCTTGATATTAATTCAACTCTAAAGAATTTGCTATCATCGTCTACATTGAACTTACTAATATCTACATACTTCAATAAATTATTAAATAAAAATATCAGATTATCAATTAGATATTCCTCTTCTTCATCTAATAAGTTTTCAAGCTTCTTGTCTAAAACAATATAGCAAATAGATTCAAACCAAGTCTTTCTGTCTGATGTTTCCGCTATTACTCGATTTAAAAATGCTTTTTGTTTATTAGTGAGTAGATATGTCTTGATTGAGGAGTACTTCAGTGCGATCTCCTTCTGGTAGCTAATAAATTCGGTTGATTTCAGATTCAAAGCATCAATAATGGCATTTTCTAACCTGTCAATTAATCCCATATAGCAGCTTCTCAAATCTCTGATAGCTGTTTGGATTAGCTCAACATACCGTTTTAATACCTCTTCGTTTTCTGCTAATTGAGATTCCTTTAATCCTAACGCACGTGGGAGATCCTCGAAGAAAGTTTTCTCGGGGTCTTTTGCATTAGCTAGTACATCTCTAAATCTTATTGAACTATTTTTATTTAATTTCTTAGTGTGCTTCGCATACTTGTCCAATTTATTATAAAACACCAAAAATGGTTTAATCGTTTCGATTAGACTCTCAGTGGTAAATTCTGCATCCCCGGATGCACCAACAAACCTTCTATATTGGTTGAAAATATTTAATTTGACTCCCTCTACATTGAATGCCTTTATGGAAAAGTCGTTTGGGCTTTTCTGCAAAATATCAAGCACTTCTCGATTGATAGTGGGCACATATGTATCATTTGAATCATAAAGAGAATAATCATTCCTTTTTATAATCAAATATGTTGGTAACCACAAATCAATAAATCCCTGTTTCAGTTTATATGGTCTACTTTTAAGTATCTTTGATAACTCTCCAATTTTCTTTGATTTATCTGAAGTACTAAGCATAAACTCCTCGCAAGTGTTCCATAGAGCTCTAAATGATTCCTCATTTGGAGCTTGCAAACTATATGCTCCAAATTGCGTTCTATGAATGCCTGTATTCTGTAATAGGGTCTTGTAGATTGTCTTTTCTGGGGGGAACTTATCTGCATCAAATCCCAAATCAATCATATCTGACTCATCAAGCAATTTCTCAAATAGTTTTATTCTCGCTAGAGACATAGCTCCACTTGGTTTATGCTTGTTTACCATCTCATTGATAAAGGTCGGAGTTTGCGAATAAACATCTTCGCATATAGCAGAAATCATTTTGTTAAATTGGGCTTTAGAGTCTATCTTCACGATGTTTCCTTTATATATCCAAACGACATCGTTATTGAATGAAAATAAAGAGCTAAGTACACTGTTATTGAGCAACTCTTTTTCATAGTTGAGTAGAGATTTTACCTCTCTTTGAGCTACCGTGTCCTTATCATCTATTGCAAAGTCTAAAACGTATTCTAATTTATCAATTTCCCAAATATGTTCTACAATAGAATTGGTCTGTTTAAAGTATGCAAATAAAATAGCGTCTTCGCAAGCTAATGAGTATTCGATAACTTTCTCTACTGCCTTTGGGTCGCAATTAAATATAAGGTTTATGTAACCATCAATCTCATTGGTTGGAGAGGTATTTATTGGCTGCTCAGAAATGTAGTATTGAAAATACCTAGGTGTACCTTTCTTGTAATATATAGAGTTCGCAAACTCATATGGTAAATCAAAGTTCTTAGTTAACTTACTAACAATATCTTTTGATCTTGGGACTCTTCCTGCTGCTTTTAATAATTCATGCTCAATATTGACATCTGTACCGTCGAAAATTACATATTGTGATTTATATATTGCGAAACGAATTATTTGATGGCGTTCTAATAAATCTAATAATGCTTTTGGGTTTTCTATTCCTAAAGCACTCTTTGCATAAGTTTCAAACATGGTTCTAGGAAGGCTCACACCAGCAGAACCAAATAGATTTAACAAGCCAATTGACTTTATGATTTTTGATGCGGCAGAAATATGTTCGATATCCAATAAACCTTCTACTTTCTCTAATGCTACACGCATAGCACTCCAGCTAGGAGAATCCACATTTACTTCTGAAAGGTATGAATAGAAATTGTATATCACATAATCATATACATCTGCTAAACTATACGTTTTGAATGGGTGTTCGTCAAATCCGTTTAAAGAGCTATTGCCTTGTGTCTCAAGAAAAGAGAACAAGGTTCTTTCATTTTGTCCATATCGCTGTATAGCTAAAGTGAGTGTTTGAGCTGCAAACATATCCATAGGATACAGTTTTTCTGCAACTTCGTATTTAAATGAAGGGCTTATGAATTTGGATTCTTTGGCTATATCAAATAGTTTATCAAAACGTTTATTAAGTCTTTTGCTTTCTCGTTTTTCTAAGCGAGCGGCTGCCAAATGTAGAAGCTGTTCAACAGGTTCGTTAAATACGATTTCTCCCAAACGTCCCTTGACCTTAATCCACTCATTTCTCTGACTTTCAGAAAGTCCCTTGGCATAAGAACTAAAATTTTGATGCAGAGTAGTTAATAAGATTATATTCTTAGATGAATCGTTTATAAACTCGGCTAACTTTTGGAGAGTGTAAAGTTCCTTCTCTGGACTATTATTAGCAGCATATTCCAATATCTTTCCAAACTCATCAATTACTATAACTAAGAATTTTCCTTCTTCTGTAATATCATTATAAAATCTTAAGAGATCATCGAAGATGTTTCTTGAGTGATATTTTGGGGGTAGGTGTTCAGATACTACCGAAGATATAGATGCGTAGTCTCCTACAATTTTGAGAAACTCAAAATGTTCAAATCCATTAAATTGTCCTTTGTTTTCTGTTAGTGGATAATGAGGGTTCTTTAGGCTATGCTCTAGAGCAAGGATGAAGCTCGATTTACCTGTGCCATAAGAACCAATTACATTAAAAGAGTGAATTCCACTATTGAATGAATTAATAATACTACCCACAACGCATCTTGCGTTTTGGGTGATAATATAGCTCTTCTCATCAAAGATGCTATGTTCTATATTAATTGATGGTATATACGTCATAACTACTGTCTGTAATAGATGTCGAGAATCTCTATTTCGTTAAATTCTCTTTTGAATTGCAACTCTTTAATTCCTGAATTGTCAGAAAAAATAATCTCTGATGGGTGAAGTAAGCAAACTTTATTAATAATATCCACTAACTCATTGTTATCCATACAAAAAATAAGAGATAATTTCTGTAACAACTCAAATGGGACGCTACAGGTTCCTTCTTCTTTTGTTTTTATAATCGCATAAAGGAACATCTGAGCAGGTACACTGTTCTGATTTGTATAGTTGAAAATCCATGTTTCTTTATCTGCTCCGATCCTAATGAGGTTAAGTGGTAATAAAAGAGTATTTTGCTCCTCGATATTGTCTTTTCCAACTCCACAATAGTTATGAAGCAGTACATCGACATCTTTTTTTATTGTACTTTCATTGTACAAGTTTGCATAAGCTCCATCAAAACAAGTTGCCTTTATGAAGTTTTGAAGCTTAGGCTTTTCAATTTCATTACGTTGCCTATGAAAATCGATGAAAGTTTTCTTGTAGATAGTTGCATAATCTTCATTTATCAAATTTAAATGTAATAGCCATAATGTCCCAATGTCTTCAAAAAAGGGATCTACACCTAGATCATCATCCAATAAATATCTAGCAATATTGGTAGGTGTATTATTGGCATCAATAAAGCCAAATGCTTTCATCCAATATTTAATAGACGAAACCATATTCTTACCAACACCCAAGCAAACAACAGCATCTTCAGCATTGAAATTGCCTCCGTTGCAAATAAAATCGTATCCACGTTTAAGCCAATGTGTTTTACATCTAAACGTTTCGTGCCCTGAAAATATCGGTCTATTCATTATTATTTATTATTATCAATTAATTCCTTTACATCCACCCCCAAAATCTTGGCGATTTCGAAGAGAGTTTCCAAACTCGGTTGGCGGCGATTGCAGACGTAGGCGTTGGTTTGGCTGAAACTTTTGCTTAGTTTTTCTGCGAGCCAAGTCTGTTTTATGCCTTTCTCTTCAAGGACTTCTTTTATTCGATTCATATCAATTAAATATTGATGTTTTCTTTTATTTGGCTATAAAGATATGAAATATCCCGCTATATAATAACGAAAAGATGAAGAAGTTTTATTTTCCCCATCTTTTCAATTCATTGACCAACTATTTCTTTTGTTTAATTTTATCTGCTTCCTGTCGCAGTTGTTCGGCTTGTGTCTCTTTTAGTCGGGCTTGCTCTAATTCCTTGGCTCGCTCCTTAACACGTTGCTCGTGTTCCTCAATCATCTTTCGCAAGGAGCGTTGCTTTTGCTTGTCGGGTTCGTACTCGAAGATGGTTTCAAGCTTCAACAGATTTTTAGGGGTGATTTCTCCAAATGCCTTGATGTAGCGGAACTTAATATCATTATCACTCAAACGGCTGTTTGCATATCTTTTCACTGCGGAAGCGGTCGTTTTGGTCGGAGAAGGTGCGTCCGTTGTTATCCACACGATTAAAGGCTATATGTAGGTGTGGGTGCTCCTTGTCGTGATGTCTGCCAATGATGTACTGTGTGCTTACTATACCCATGCGATTCATATAGTCGTGTGCAATCTGTGTCATCACTTCATTGGTAAGCTTGGCTCGGTCTTGTGTTGAGAAGTCCAACGAGATATGCCCCACAGGCTTGCTTACTCGTGGGTTTAACTCTCGTTGAGCCTCAAAGCTTTGAACAATAGAGTTCAAATTCTTTAGGCGTACACCATCGGAATCCAACAAATTAGTCTGTTTCGCCGGGTTGAGAATGTATTTTACTACACCGCCAAAGGTTGTTCCTTTTACTATTTTTGCTATCATTGTTGTATCTGGTTTAACAGGTGATCAATCTTATCGGCTAAGTACAGGTATTCCATTCGAGCATCCGGATAACCTGCCGCATTTGCTTTGTGTGCAATCTGATTCAGGTTGTTTGCCATGCCTGATAGTTTGCGAATATGTTCCATCCATTCGGGCGAAAGTCGTTGCCGTATTTCAGTCTTTAGGATTACAACTCTGATAAAATCGCATGGTGAAACTCCTGCTTCCGATTGGTAGGATTATAAAACATACGTTTATGCAACATACAATCATCGGCACAAAAGTTATTATCGACGTCGTCGTTTATATTAACGAGGGCGTCAATAATATAAACGAGGGTGTCGATAATATTATTGACGCTCTCGTTTATAACATTCGTAAGCATTAAATTACGAAGCTAACGAGTGGTTTGCTTGGAGCGGCTGGTGGCAATATTTCGCCTCGGTTTTATTTTACCTTTTCTCAGTCAGAAAATATACTATATTGGTTCTTATCTCATATAAAGCCCTAAAATAGCTTATCTGATAGTGCCGAATATGATATTCTTCTTACATTTGCCTTTAAATGATCAAAAGTAAATAGATATAAAAAGATGGATGAACCTATAGAATACCTTCATTTGGCCGTTTTGGCTGCCTTGGAGGCTGGAAAGGCTATAATGAAGATATATACCGATCCAAATGCAGACTTTGAAATTGAACGTAAGGCAGATAACTCTCCACTCACATTGGCCGATAGGGCTGCCCATGCCGTGATTGCTGCCCAGTTGGCTGATACTCCTTATCCTCTTCTTAGCGAAGAGGGGCGCAATATTTCTTATGCCGAACGTAAGGATTGGCCGATCCTTTGGGTGGTCGATCCGTTGGATGGCACGAAGGAATTTATCAAGCGAAACGGTGAATTTACGGTAAATATTGCTTGCGTAAAGAATGGTGTTCCGGTGATGGGTGTAATATATGTACCTGTTCGCAACGAACTTTACTGCTCGGCTGACGGCTTGGGTGCTTTTAAGGTGACAGACGTACAGGTTGACGACTATGAAGGCTTAGATGAACTACTGATGCGGGCTGTTAAGTTGCCGCTTGCTGCGCCTCACAAAGGAATTGTGGTGGTTGCTTCCCGTTCGCATTTGAGCGAGGAGACGGAACAGTTCATTAACGAACTGCGCCTTCACACGCCGGACGTGACGATGAAGTCGAGTGGAAGTTCGCTTAAAATATGTTTGGTGGCGGAGGGAAGTGCCGATGTGTATCCCCGTTTTGCTCCTACGATGGAGTGGGATACGGCTGCCGGTCACGCCATAGCCCGTGGGGCAGGTATGGAGATTTATCAGGCCGGAAAGGCTAACGAGACGAACGAACCGCTTCGCTATAACAAGGAGGATTTGCTGAATCCTTGGTTTATTGTGGAGCAAGTACGAAATGCCCAATAATCCCGTATGAAATGAGTTTTTCTATTCTATTTGTTTTGTTGTCTTTGGCCGGTATGTTAGTGGCTTTGGTGCTGGATAAGATGCGACCGGGGATGATCCTTTTTTCAGTTGTTGTGCTTTTCATGTGCGTAGGCATCTTGACGCCCAAAGAGGTACTCGAGGGATTTAGTAACCGGGGTATGGTTACGGTCGCGTTGCTTTTCCTTGTTAGCGAGGGTGTGCGCCAAAGTGGCGCGTTAGCTCAGGTTATCAAGAAATTATTGCCTGAAGGTAAAACAACGACGTTTAAGGCGCAACTGCGTATGCTTCCTACCATTGCCGTGATTTCGGCCTTTTTAAATAATACGCCCGTTGTGGTTATCTTTGCCCCGATCATCAAACGATGGGCGGCGGTTGTAAAGCTTCCGGCTACCAAGTTCCTGATACCTCTTTCGTATGCTACCATCTTAGGCGGGCTTTGTACGTTGATTGGTACGTCTACCAATCTGGTGGTACACGGCATGATTATAGACGCTGGTTATGAAGGCTTCACGATGTTTGAACTCGGAAAGGTGGGTGTCTTTATTGCCGTTGCCGGCATTATCTATCTATTTATCTTCTCTGGGCGACTGTTGCCGGACTCCCGGCCGGATGCGCACCCGATGGACGATGACGAGCCGCAGAGCACTGACCGCCATCGTGTGGAGGCTGTGCTAGGTGCACGTTTTCCCGGTATCAACAAGACACTGAAAGATTTCAACTTCTCCCGTCATTATGGTGCGGAGGTGAAAGAGGTAAAAAGTGGAGGCCAGCGTTTAGTGACCGATTTAGAGAAGGTGGTGCTTCACGAAGGCGACACATTGGTGCTGATGGCAGACGATACGTTTATCCCTACTTGGGGAGAGTCTAGCGTCTTTCTTATGTTGGCGAATGGTTCTGACGGAGCAGATGCTGTTGGCAAGAAGAAACGTTGGTTGGCATTGGCGTTGCTGATATTTATGATTACCGGCGCAACGGTAGGAGAGCTGCCTGCGATGCAGGGACTGATACCGGGCGTCAAGTTGGATATGTTCTTCTTTGTCTGCATTACGACGATTATTATGGCTTGGACAAAGATATTTCCGCCTAAGAAGTATACCAAGTATATTTCCTGGGATATTCTGATCACCATTGCTTGTGCTTTTGCGATTAGCAAAGCGATGGAGAATTCCGGCTTTGCCGACCTGATTGCTACCTATATTATAGGTATGTCCGACAATCTGGGACCGTACGCATTACTGGCCATTGTGTTTATTATAACCAACGTCTTTACGGAGTTGATTACAAACAATGCCGCTGCTGCGCTCAGTTTCCCTATTGCCCTGTCGGTTGCGACGCAGTTAGGGGTAAATCCGATGCCTTTCTTTGTGGTTATTTGTATGGCGGCTTCGGCCAGCTTCAGTACGCCGATTGGTTATCAGACTAATCTGATCGTACAAGGTATCGGCAACTATAAGTTTACGGACTTTGTGCGTGTGGGCTTGCCGCTCAATATCATTGTCTTTATAATATCAATTACCATAATACCTCTCTTTTGGTCATTTTAAACATTATGCAAGAAACAAACATATATCCTATTTTTGACCGGATGCTTCAACGGGAAGATAAGGAAACTCTATTGAAGCAACACGGCGTGATGGTTTGGTTTACCGGCCTGAGTGGTTCGGGTAAGAGCACTATCGCGATTGCGTTGGAGCGCGAATTGCATGCGCGTGGTCTGCTTTGCCGTATCTTGGATGGCGATAACATCCGTACCGGCATTAACAATAACCTTGGTTTTTCCCCAACGGATCGGGTGGAGAATATTCGCCGTATAGCCGAAGTGAGCAAGCTTTTTCTGGACACCGGCATTATTACGATTGCCGCCTTTATCAGTCCGAACAACGAATTGCGCGAACTAGCTTCCGGCATTGTCGGGGTAGATGATTTTCTGGAAATATACGTCAGTACGCCAATAGAAGCGTGCGAACAGCGTGATGTAAAAGGTCTTTATGCTAAGGCTCGCCGAGGCGAGATCAAGGAGTTTACCGGTATATCAGCACCTTTCGAAGCGCCTAAAGCGCCCGCATTGGTATTGGACACATCTGTATTGAGCCTTGAAGAGTCGGTCAGTCGGTTATTGCTTCTGATCTTGCCCAAGGTTACGCCCTGTCAAATTAAACAGTAAATAATAATTATATAAGTATGTCAGATTATAAATTAAGCCATTTACAGGAATTGGAAGCAGAAGCGATCCATATCATCCGGGAGGTTGCTGCCGAGTTTGAGAACCCTGTGATGCTTTATTCCATCGGTAAAGACTCCTCTGTTATGGTGCGCTTGGCCGAGAAGGCATTTGCTCCGGGTAAGGTTCCCTTCCCGTTGATGCATATTGATTCGAAGTGGAAATTTAAGGAGATGATCGCGTTTCGTGATGCTTACGCAAAGCAATATGGATGGAACCTGATTGTTGAATCGAATATGGAGGCTTTTCGTGCAGGCGTAGGTCCTTTTACGCATGGTAGCAAAGTGCATACCGACCTGATGAAGACGCAAGCCCTACTAAATGGACTGGATAAGTATAAGTTTGATGCTGCCTTTGGTGGTGCGCGTCGTGATGAGGAGAAGAGTCGTGCTAAAGAACGTATCTTCTCTTTCCGTGATAAGTTCCATCAATGGGATCCAAAGAACCAACGTCCTGAGTTATGGGATATCTATAATGCACGCGTTCACAAAGGTGAGAGTATCCGTGTGTTTCCTATCTCGAACTGGACGGAACTGGATGTTTGGCAATACATACGCCTTGAGAAAATACCTATTGTGCCGCTTTATTTTGCCAAAGAACGTCCCATTGTAGAGGTGGACGGCAATTTGATCATGGTAGACGATGACCGTATGCCGGCCGAACTGCGTGCTCAGGCTAAGATGAGAATGGTTCGCTTTCGTACCCTCGGCTGCTATCCTTTGACCGGTGCTGTAGAGAGCGAAGCCGATACAATCGAAAAGATCGTCGAAGAGATGATGACGACCACCAAATCCGAACGCACCACCCGTGTCATCGACTTCGATCAGGACGGCAGCATGGAACAGAAGAAGCGCGAAGGATACTTTTAAATAAACAAAGAATAATGGATACATTAAATATACAAGAATTCCTTGATAAGGATGAGAAGAAGGACTTGCTTCGCCTATTGACAGCCGGCTCTGTGGATGACGGAAAGTCAACACTGATTGGACGTCTGCTATTTGACAGTAAGAAGATTTACGAAGATCAATTGGATGCTCTCGAACGAGACAGCAAACGGGTGGGTAACGCCGGCGAACATATTGATTATGCACTTTTACTGGACGGGCTGAAGGCTGAACGAGAACAGGGTATCACCATCGACGTAGCTTACCGTTACTTTAGTACGAACAACCGTAAGTTTATTATTGCCGACACGCCGGGGGATGAACAATTTACTCGCAACATGATAACCGGTGGCTCTACTGCCAACCTCGCTATTATATTGGTGGATGCCCGTACGGGAGTAATCACCCAAACCCGTCGCCATACTTATTTGGTCTCTTTGCTTGGTATTAAGCATGTGGTATTGGCTGTGAACAAGATGGATCTGGTGGACTTTGACGAACAGGTATTCAATGGTATTGTTACGGAGTACAAACAGTTTGTTGCTTCGCTAAACATTCCGGACATTACCTTTATTCCCCTTTCTGCGTTGGACGGAGATAATGTGGTGGATCGGAGTGAGCGTACGCCATGGTACACAGGTCCTTCGTTGCTGACGTACTTAGAGACGGTGACGATTGATCAGGATCGTAACTTTGACGATTTCCGTTATCCGGTGCAATATGTGTTGCGTCCCAATCTGGACTTCCGCGGATTCTGTGGCAAGGTGGCTAGTGGCGTTGTGCGTAAGGGGGATGTTGTGATGGCGCTGCCATCTGGCAAGACCTCACGTGTGAAAAGTATTGTTACGTATGATGGTGAGCTGGAGTCTGCTTTCCCCCCCCAATCTGTTACGCTAACATTGGAGGATGAGATAGACTTATCTCGTGGTGAGATGTTGGTGCATCCTGACAACTGTCCCATTGCCGACCGTAACTTCGAAGCTATGCTGGTGTGGATGGACGAAGAGCCAATGGATATTTCGAAGCAATTCTATATCAAGCATACGACGAATACAACCCGTGCCCGTGTGGACAATGTCCGCTACAAGGTAAATGTCAATACGATGGAACAATTCGCGACTGATCATCTGGAGCTGAATGAAATTGGAAACGTTGTCTTTACTACCGGTAAAGAGCTGTTTTTCGACGCTTACAAGAAGAATAAGCAGACAGGAGCTTTTATCCTGATTGACCCGATTACGAATAATACAGCTGCTGTGGGTATGATCATAGGCCGGGTGGATGTCCGCGATATGATAACTGATGACGCACTTGCCACACTAAACTTGCCGCAATTGGGGATTGCCCCGGAGCATTATGAGGCTATTGAGACTGCCTGTCAGGAGATTCGTCGTCAGGGCATAGAAATCAAATTAATTAAAGAGGAAAAATAGGATATGGGTTTGCTGGATTTTGATAAGTTGCCGATCAACACCTTAGTGGGAGCCGATTGGAATACGTTTAAAGCGATCACAGCCGATCGTATAGTCGATAAGGGCTTTCGCAATAAATATTACCTTACGAAGTCGATCTGCCGCTTACTTAGTTTGCTGCAACCACTTGAAAATAGCCGTTACCGTAAATTGGCAGACCAGTCATTAGAGATGGATCCTGTCTTTATTCTGGGTCATTGGCGTAGTGGCACTACGTTTGTACACAATGTCTTTTCATGTGACAAGCATTTTGGTTACAACACGACTTATCAGACAGTCTTTCCAAATCTGATGCTCTTTGGACAACCGTTCTTCAAGAAGAATATGTCTTTCTTGATGCCAGACAAACGTCCGACAGATAACTTGGAGCTTAAGGTAGACCTGCCACAGGAGGAGGAGTTTGCTCTTTCCAATATGATGCCATATACCTATTATAACTTCTGGTTCTATCCGAAGCACATGCTGGAATATTGCGACCGTTACCTATTGTTTGATAACATTACTGAGCAGGAGCGTCAGGTCTTTAAGGATACTTTCCTTAAACTGATCAAGATTTCACTATGGAATACGCATGGTTCGCAATTCCTCAGTAAGAATCCTCCGCATACAGGTCGGGTGAAAACTCTGGTCGAGATGTTTCCCAACGCTAAGTTTATCTATCTTAAACGCAATCCTTATACGGTGTTCGAGAGTACGCGGAGTTTCTTCACAAATACAATTCAGCCACTGCGCCTGCAAGATATTACCAACGAGCAGATTGAATTGAACTTTATTGAGGTCTATCGCCGTCTCTTCTATAAGTTTGAAGAAGAAAAGCACCTAATCCCTGCCGGCAACCTGGTGGAAATGAAGTTTGAAGACTTTGAAAGCGATGCTTATGCTATGACTGAAAATGCGTACAACCAGCTAAACCTTCCGGGCTTTGAAGCATCTAAAGGAGAGATTGTAAAATATCTGGATAAACGGAAGGGATATAAAAAGAACCAATACAAATACAACGACCGTACCGTGAAACTGGTGGAAGATAACTGGGGTATGGCGTTGAAGGAATGGGGATATACGATTTGATTTTAAAGAAGAGAGATTTATGAATAGAGAAAAATGGAAAAAGAACCTCTTATGGGGTCTGCTTTTGGGTATCGTTGACTGTGGAATGGTACAGGGACAAACTCAATCGATACCGTTTGCCTATGGAAATATGGACGAGTGGCTGGTGCGCGAAGTACACGAGTCAAGTATTATTGGTGGAAACAGGAAACTACTCTATGAACTGGCACCGAGAGATACGATAGTGAGCAATAACGCCTATCATAATCGGGGCGGCTCACCTTGGGGCACATCGAACGTACTGGCGAAGGTGGCAGGTATTGTAAAGACAAATACCTCCGTTTTCCCGGAACGCAGGGGGAATGGCTGGTGCGCACGTATGGAAACGCGCTTTGAGAATGTACGTGTGATGGGATTGGTAAATATCGAAGTCATTGCTGCCGGCTCTGTCTTTTTAGGCAGTGTGCACGAACCGATAAAGGGAACTAAGAACCCTCAGGCTATGTTGGGTAGTGGTGTCCCCTTTATTAAGCGTCCCAAAGCAGTTTGTTTCGATTACAAAGTGAAGATAATGCCCGACAAACACCGTGTTCGTAGTACCGGCTTTAGCCGCCGTTCCTCTGTGGATGGGCAAGATGAGGCGAATGTAGTTCTTTTACTGCAAAAGCGTTGGGAAGACAAGAATGGGAATATTTATGCCAAACGGGTGGGTACGATGGTGAAACGTTATACAGAAACCAAGTCTGATTGGCAGAATAAGACTATTTATCCGATACTCTATGGTAACATCTCTGCTCATCCGCAGTACAAGCCCTATATGCGCATCCAAGATGAGGAACGCTACACGCTGAACAGCAAAGGGAAGAGTGTACCGATCAAAGAAATTGGCTGGGCGGCAGAGAATGACGCTCCGACCCACCTGATATTACAGTTTATTTCCAGCCATGGCGGAGCTTATATCGGCTCTCCCGGCAATACGTTTTGGATTGATAACGTGGAACTAGTTTATTAAGAACAACGAAATTATAATAACATAATATGTACGAAGCTGAAGCCAAAATAAAATCCCTGCGCGAAGCGTTGGAGCAACATAACCATAACTATTACGTACTTTCTGCTCCTACCATAACCGATCGTGAATTCGACGAACGGATGAAGGAGTTGCAACTATTGGAAGCTGCGCATCCTGAATATGCTGACCCACATTCGCCGACACAGCGTGTAGGAAGCGACCTCTCTTTGGCTTTCGAACAGGTGTTGCATACTTACCCCATGCTTTCATTGGGTAATACCTATTCTGAGACTGAGGTGCAGGACTTTTACGACCGTACCTCTCGTTCGCTCAATGAACCTTTCGAAATAGCTGCTGAGTTGAAGTATGACGGCACTTCTATCTCTCTTACTTACGAGCATGGCCGTCTGGTGCGTGCGGTTACGCGGGGGGATGGTACGCGGGGTGACGACGTGACGGCGAATGTGAAGACAATTCGCTCCGTGCCGATGAGGTTGATAGGCAGTGACTATCCGGATCAGTTTGAGATTCGAGGCGAGATATTGCTGCCTTGGGCTGAGTTCGACCGGCTGAACAAAGAGCGTGAAGAACAGGAGGAACCGCTCTTTGCCAATCCCCGTAACGCTGCTTCCGGTACCCTGAAACAGCAGAATCCGCAGATCGTCGCTGCCCGTAAGCTGGACGCTTACTTCTATTATCTGATCGGAGAGGAGCTACCTGCCGAAGGTCATTACGAGAACCTGCAACTGGCACGCACGTGGGGCTTTAAGATACCGGACGTAATTCGTAAATGCACCACTCTGCAAGAGGTGTTCGATTATATTACCTACTGGGATACGGAGCGCAAGATGCTACCGGTTGCCACTGATGGCATTGTCCTCAAGGTGAACGATCTCCGCCAACAAAAGAACTTGGGCTTTACCGCCAAGAGCCCGCGTTGGGCAATTGCTTATAAGTTTCAGGCGGAACGTGCCTGTACGCGCCTGAACGCTGTTACCTTCCAAGTGGGGCGTACCGGAGCGGTAACTCCTGTGGCTAATTTGGAGCCTGTGTTGCTTTCTGGTACTACGGTAAGGAGGGCTTCCCTACACAATGCAGATATTATAGAAGGGTTAGACTTGCATTTGGGTGACTCGGTTTATGTGGAGAAAGGTGGCGAGATCATTCCTAAAATCGTTGGCGTGGAGCTGGAAGCTCGTGGTATTCTTTTGGGTGACAAGGTGCGCTTCGTTAAGGCTTGTCCCGAATGTGGCACACCCTTGGTGCGTCCCGAAGGCGAAGCCGCCCACTATTGCCCGAACGAGCAGGGCTGTCCGCCACAACTGAAAGGGAAGATGGAGCACTTTGTTACCCGTAAAGCCATGAATATTAATATTGGCCCCGAAACGGTGGAGGATTTGTATAATGCCGGTCTGGCTACTAACATTGCTGACCTATACAGTCTTCGCATGGAAGATCTGCTTTGCCTGGAACGCTGGGCGGAGAAGAGCGCCGACAATCTGATAAAAAGTCTTGAAGCCTCGAAGTCGGTTCCTTTTGAACGTGTACTCTTTGCCCTTGGCATTCGCTATGTAGGGGAAACCGTAGCAAAGCGACTGGCTATTACCCTTCATACAATGGAGCAGTTGGAAGGGGCAACACTGGATGTTTTAACTGGTATAGACGAAATAGGCGAACGCATCGCCCAAAGTGTGATCGATTATTTTGCCGATACGCGTAACCGTGAACGGATAGACCGCCTAAAAGCGTATGGCCTACAAATGTCTATTACTGAAGACCGACTAGCCAACCGCTCGGAAAAGCTGAAAGGACTCTCCATCGTGATCAGCGGCAGCTTTACCCTCCATTCACGTGACGAATATAAAGCAATGATTGAGCAACACGGAGGCAAAAACAGTGGTTCTGTAACTGGCAAGACCGATTATATATTGGCGGGCGATAATATGGGGCCTGCCAAGTTGGAGAAGGCGGCCAAGCTGGGCGTAAAGATTATACATGAAGATGAATTCTTAAATATGCTGGCACAATGATATTAACTCCTTATTTTCTTAAAAGAGGACTTCTGTCCAAAGCTGTTCAAGCAGCCAATCATTCGCATACCTTTCGTTCGATGAAAGAGGTTCGGAGCATATTGGTTCTCTATGACGAGAAGGATAGTGAGGTTGTTGAGCCTTGCCTTGAAACCTTGCGCTTAATGCACAAACAACTGTCTACATGCGTATATACAAAGAGAAAGGATGCGTCTAATCCGAATCCGGATGCTTCCTGCCTGCAAGTGTGTGAAAAGGAACTTAGCTGGCTGAGCTATCCTGCCAAAGTTCTTCGTAAGCAATTCGAAGCGCTTGAGGCCGATCTACTAATCGATCTTACTCGAGAGGGTAACTACGTGATGCGCTATCTGATGCTTCTTCACCCATCTACCTTTAAAGTGGGGCCTCAGCGCTCAGAAGCGGAATTTTATGATTTGGCTATCTTGATGAAACCTAAGGGTGACCTTACGTATTTATTTGGGCAGATACTGTTTTATTTGCAATCTATGCACTCCAAATAAGTACCCATGCTTTCCTGGAGTGACCTTAAAATAGAAATATCCGAATCTCCTTTCACAGTCATAACATCTTAACTGACTGCTTATTACTGTGAAACATGAAACAAGGAGGTGCTTTCACGAGCACCTCCTTATTCAAACCATCGGTATTACC
>JAVVRI010000034.1:1672-20122 GCA_036654795.1 Tannerellaceae bacterium | reverse complement strand
AAAAGAAAATAGTTGATCAGAAATCACACGTTTCACACGAACCAACAGAGCGACAGATAGATGGAGGTGTGAAACGTGGAATATTAAAACTTAAGTAAGTGTTATTTCACCATTTTACTTATCACCATCAGTCGGCTACCATCCGTGCCGTAAAGGGCAATTGTGGTTGCGGATGGAACGGAGCTTTGAGCTTCAAAGCGAACAATTTTATTGAGAGTCTGGAGCAGTTCCATTTCGCCCTTCATATCCGGACAAGCCATGCGTGTGCTGGCAACTGACGGAAATTTAAGGATCTGCGGTTGAGCTTGGTCATAGGCAACCTTACCCATAATACGATTGCAACCGGCATTACCGGAAAGCGTCTGACGGGCTACGTCGAACACCAATTGCTGTCCGGTCACAGCAGGGTCGAGCGCTGCACCATTCATTTCAACGACACCCCAAGTGCCGTCCAAGTCGTTAAACGAAGCAACTGCTGCCTTCTGCGATTTGCAGCCAGACAGCAGTACTATTGCGATAACGAGTAAAGAAAAATAGATTCCTTTATTCATCCTTATTAATTCTTAGATAAAACAAGTAAGACATTTCCACTATCGTCAACGAGTGACATTTGTCCGGCTTCCGGACCTGCTTTCACACCAGTCACGCCATCCATGGCATCCAGGATCTGACGTTCTTCATCCATATTCGGGCACGCCATCATCGTAGTGGCAGCCGGAGCAATGGTAATAGCCGATACGTCGCTGGGATCGAGAACGACAGAGGAATTAAAGATATTGCAACCCGTATTGCCATGAATCTTCTGATCAGGGATGTTAAATTCCATCTGAGGCAAGCCCTCTTCCAGCACTTTTTCGCCCTTTACTACCATAATATTCCACTTTCCATCCAAATCCTTCACATCGGTCTTCACTTCTGAACAAGCAAACAGCATACAGGCAAGAGCCGGCAGCATAAGCGCATAAGACATAACTTTCTTCATACTTTTTCTCTTAATTATAATATTGTATCTATGTATAAGACGCATAAAAGGGACTAAATGTTCAGGTAGGCAAACACATTTAGTTTAAATTAACTACATAACGCTTATTTATGAACGCGTCCGCTCTTTTTAGTGGGAAAGGCGAAGAAACCAGACCTACTAGAGGCTCTGTTTGCAGCTTAGTTAATAAGATATAACAGGAATTGAACTTTATATACAAGATTCTTCTCTATATTTTCGTAAGTTTGCAAACATAAAAACAACAAACAATTCTTTTTAGCACATGCAACTATTAGATAAAACCCGTACCTATCCTATCTTTCTGCTGCTGTTATTGCTAACAGCCTCTTTTTCTTGTAACCGAACCCCCAAAGCCTCCACCGAAGCAGACGATGAGGTAAACAGTGAATGGCTGGACAGCCTGCAACATGTCTATCAATACGGGATTTGCACCGACTCGCTCGAAGTAACGGACTATTTGATGAGGAATGGCGACAATCCGGCCTCGATCTTTGCCCAACTGGGCTTCAGCGCCTTGATGGCAGACAGCATCAGCCGTACATCAGCCACTGTGCTTGACCCCACGAAGCTACGTGCCGGCATGCACTATAGCGTCTTTACAACACCGGACAGTACGGCAAACATCCTATATATCGCCTTCGCCAAGTCCATGACGGACTATGCCGTGATCGACCTCACGGGCGACAGCCTACGCGCCTATGAGTTCTGTAAACCGGTTGTCCTCCGGCGTCACTATGTAGAGGGTACACTCAACTCCTCCCTCTGGAACGTGATAAAAGCTGCCGGAGCCGATCCGCAACTAGCCATTAACTTGTCCGACATCTTTGCTTGGCAAATAGACTTCTACGACATCAAGGACGGTGATTCCTTCCAAGTTAGCTACGACGTAGCCTATATAGACGACACGACCGCACTCAACATTACGGGTATCCGTAGCGCCATCTTTACGCACCAGGGCACGCCATTCGTGGCCATTCCCTTTACACAAGACAGCGTTTCCGAATATTTCGACGAGGTGGGTAACAGCCTACGCAAGGCTTTCTTGAAAGCACCGCTGGACTTTTTCCGCATCACCTCCCGCTTTACCAACGCCCGCTTCCATCCGATACTCAAACGCTATCGGGCACATCACGGAGTAGATTACGCCGCACCTACCGGCACACCGGTACGAACCATCGGTAACGGAACAGTGATTGCCAAAGGATTTCAAGGAGGGGGAGGCAACTTCATAAAGGTAAAACACAACTCCGTCTACACCACCACCTACATGCACCTAAGCCGATTTGCCAAAGGAATGCAAGTGGGCAGTAACGTGCAGCAGGGCGAAGTAATTGCCTACGTTGGCTCCACAGGAATGTCCACAGGACCGCACCTTGACTTTAGGGTTCACAAGAACGGCCAACCTATCAATCCGCTGCAAATGGAGGCACCGCCATCCAAGCCCGTCAAGCCGGAACTGCGCGACAGTTTCAACATCGTGCGTAACCGGGTACTGGCTGAGCTGGACAGTCTGAAAGGATCGTGGCAACAAACTGCACACACAACAAATCTAAAATAGGAGGCATTATGAAATTCTTAGGAAACATTCTCTGGTTAATCTGTGGTGGCATCATTACGGCTATGGAGTATTTCATATCCAGCCTGCTACTGATGGTTACCATCGTTGGCATTCCTTTCGGCATACAAACATTTAAATTGGGCATGCTGGCTCTCTGGCCATTTGGGAACAAGGTGGTGGATAATGGCAATTCGGGGGGATGCCTTTCTATCCTGATGAACATCATCTGGATATTTATAGGCGGGCTCTGGATCAGCCTGACTCATCTAGCTTTCGGTCTGCTTCTTTGTATCACCATTATCGGCATACCCTTCGGCATGCAACATTTTAAAATGGCAGCCCTTGCCCTTACCCCGTTCGGGAAGGAGATCGTGTGATAGGATAGTTTAGTCGATTGTTATCTGCTCCACATGGATCAGACTGCTTAGAAAGATGGAAGCAGCATCGGAGAACTTATCGGCAGACTCGGTCGTCAAAAAACGACATCGGCCGCCACGAGTAAGGCGTGCATCCATCTCAGGATGGCGCACCAGATAATCCTGCAAGCTGGCGGCTACATGCTGCCCTTGTGCGAAAAGGGTGATGCCTTGGGGAAGGAACTGGCGAATCTTTGCTTCGAGGAGCGGATAGTGCGTACAGCCAAGGATGAGCGTATCAATCATAGGGTCGGCTGCCAATATATGGTCGATGTGTTTCTGTATAAAGTAATCTGCCCCGGGGGTGTTAAACTCATTATTCTCAACAAGTGGGACCCACATCGGGCAGGCCTCGCCCGTCACCTTGATGTGCGGAAACATCTTTTCAATCTCAATGGAATAGGAACGGGAGGAGATGGTACCCGTAGTCCCCAACACACCGACATGCTTACTACGGCTAATGGTATCGATCAACTCGACGGTCGGACGAATCACGCCCAATACGCGCCGTGAGGCGTCCCACTGAGGCAAATCGTTTTGCTGAATCGTGCGGAGCGCCTTTGCTGAAGCCGTATTACAAGCCAGAATCACCAACTGACACCCCTCGCTAAACAGTTTATCCACTGCCTGACGGGTAAAGCGATAGACCACCTCAAACGACCGTGTACCATAAGGCGTTCGCGCATTATCACCCAAATAGATATAATCGTAGCCGGGCATAGCCTCGCGTATCTTATCGAAAATAGTAAGTCCGCCGTATCCTGAGTCGAAGATACCAATGGGGCCGGGTGTTTGTGGAAAGATCATCTTCATACTTTTGTTTGCCGGAACCCGTCCGGCACGGTTTAAATGAAAAGCCGGTCTTTGTGTGATTTACTCTACACAAAGACCGGCTCTCTTATCTATTACAGATGCCGGCGTTTGGGTGCCGGCACAATGACCTCTTACGAAGCCGTTATTTCTTATAAACCTAGCTTAGTCTTAACGAACGGTGTTGCGTCAACAGCATTTGTACCAGTGTAAAGCAACGCAGCGGGATCAACGATATAGGTGTAACCCTTTTCGCTACCTACAGACTTGATTGCTGTTTGCAACTTCTGTTGTATAGGAGCTAGCAGTTCTTGTTGCTTCTTCTGTACGTCTTGCTGCGCTACCTGCACGAAGTTGTCCATACGTCCACGAATATCTTCTATTTCCTGCATTCTTCTCAGCTTGATGTTTTCTGTCAATGAGTCCTGCTGTGCTACAAAGTCAGAATACTTCTTTTGGTATTCATCCTGCATTTGCTTCAGTTCCACTTTGTATTTTTCGTTCAGGTCTGCCATCTGCTTTTCCATCCCACTTACTTCGGGCATAGCCACAAACACTTCCTGCGTATTTACAAACGCAATCTTAACTTCCTGAGCAAAAGCTCCCAGCGGGAGAATCATAAACAATAAGACAATAAGTTTCTTCATCATTATTATATATTACTTGTTATTAATCAATCGAACCAAATTCTTTCGCATAAAGCGCACAAATGTAAGCATTTATTTTGAATATCCTAACTTAATCAGAACTTCATTGCTTATGTCTATTTTAGGAGAAGCAAAAATAATACTCATGGCAGACGCACGGTCTACTACGATCTGGTAGGACTTATCTTCCGATATTTCCTTGACGGCATTATACACTTCGTCTTGAATAGGCTTCATCAGGCTTTCGCGTTTCTTGTAAAGCTCGCCTTCGGCACCGAAGTATTTACGCTTCAAGTCCTGTGCTTCCTGTTCTTTCTTCACAATGGCCTCCTCGCGCTTGGTCTTCATCTCAGCAGAAAGGAAGACGAGGTCACTTTGGTAAGTCTTATACATATTTTGCGCTTCCTGCTGAATGGCCTCCACCTCGTTCTGCCACTTCTTAGAGACTTGGCTGAGCTGTTCGTTTGTCATTTCGTAAGCAGGAATATTCTTCAAAATATATTCCATGTCTATCAATGCGAACTTCTGTGCCATTCCTGAAAAGGAACAAATAAGAAGCAAGCAACCCATGCAAATAATCTTTTTCATACTCTCATTCTTTTAATAGTTCAACATTCTGACTGCAAATATAGCAGAGGGTTTATAACTACGCGTCTAAATTACGTTAATTTAGAATTCCTGACCAATAATAAAGTGTATATTGCTACCACCACGCTTTGAAGAGCCATCCGGTTTGTCGAAACCATACGCCCAGTCAAGCCCCATCAATCCGATCATTGGCAAGAATATACGTACACCCACACCAGCCGAACGCTTCAAGTCGAACGGATTGAATGACTTCAAGTCCTTCCAAGCATTACCAGCCTCAACAAATAGCAATCCATAGATGGTAGACGAGGGCTCCAGCAAGAACGGATAACGAAGCTCCATCGCCAGACGAGAGTAAGCATAGCCATACGAATCATATCCACCGTTACCGGCAATACTACCATTTTCGTATCCACGCAGACCGATTGTTTCCGTAGCATACGTACTAGAGTAACCGCTCATACCGTCACCACCCATATAGAATGTTTCGAACGGTGAACGTTTTCCCTTGTCATAAGAACCGAGGAATCCGTATTCCACACGTGTCATCAATACCGGCGTACGCTTCACTGTCAGCGGAGCAAGCGGAGAGAATATTTTTGCTTTAAATTTCCATTTATGATACTCAATAAAGCGGAACTTATTCGGGTCCTGATCGCTCATACTTCCATAATCCTTACCATCCCAAGCAGAATAGGGAGGAGTGGCAGCAACAGAAAGTGAGAACTGCGATCCTTTACGGGTGTATAACGGGTTATCAATAGAGTTACGTTGCAGCATCAACTCCAAGTTGATGTTGTGGCTCGTACCGTTCTGCACCAAGAAATAAGCCCAGTCCTTCATGATATACATCTGATAGTTCAGCGTAGCCATAAACTGGAAGTAGTCGTCCGGCCAGCTCAAACGCTTACCGTAACCGGCAGAAAGGCCAAGCATCATGATGGACTTATTCGGGTCGTAAGCCAACTCGTAACTATTGCCATAGTTATTACCATAGCCACCGTAGCCACCGTAACTACCGTAACTACCATAACCATTGCCATAACCACCATAGCCGTAGGGGTTCATACCATAGCCATAACCTGAATTACTCAAGTAATTATTGCTTACATCCGTTTGTTTGGAGAAGTAAGCACTTACCGACAAGGTGTTCGGACGTTTGCCACCAAACCAAGGATCCATAAAGGACACACTGTATGCTTGATAGTAGCGACCATTGGTCTGTCCGCTCAAGGTGAGCGTTTGACCTTCCCCTTGCGGGATAATGCCTTTATACGTTTTCGGATTCAAGAAATTCTTCATAGAAAAGTTAGTAAACTTCAAACTAAGTTTACCGATCACACCTGTTTGTCCCCAACCGGCCGAGAACTCAATCTGGTCGTTTGCTTTGGAAACCAGGTTATACTGGATATCCACCGTACCATTTTCAGCATCCGGCACAGGGTTAGGCGTCAGGTTTTCCGGGTCAAAGTGTCCCATCTGAGCCAATTCACGTACGGAACGCATCAAGTCCTCACGACTAAACAACATACCGGGCTTGGTACGTAGCTCGCGGCGCACGATGTCTTCATACAAACGGTCATTACCATTAATGATGATACGGTTGATCGTTGCCTGCGGCCCTTCCTGAATACGAATTTCAAGGGAAATAGAGTCGTTATCGACATCCACTTCAATCGGGTCGGCACCAAAGAATAGGTAACCGTTATTGAAATAAACATTCGACACAGCGTCTTCGTCTGATGTCAGACGTTCGTTCAGTTTCTTCTGGTTATACACCTCGCCGGCCTTCATACCAAGCACAGCTTCCAAATGGTCAGTAGAGAACTCTTTATTGCCGACAAAGCGGATGTCTTTCAGATAATATTTGTGTCCCTCTTCCAGTTTGAGAAAGATGTCTACTTTCTTGTTGTCAACGTTTGTAATACTGTCGGAAAGTAACACCGCGTCGCGATAACCATGCTCATTGTATTTTGCAATAAGATTCTTTTTATCCTTCTCGTACTCTTCAGTTGTGAACTTCTTTGTACTGAACATCTCGATGATGCTGGTCTTGAAGTCGCGTTCGAGCGAGAACTTTTCGTTTGTCTTCTTCATTGCCTTCTTCAGCTCGAAGGTAGACAAAGCACTGTTACCATCGAAATGGATCTGGCGGATCTTGGTCTTTTCGTTCTTGTCAATGTTGATATCTACAATCACTTCGCCTTCGTGAGCCACATCATCCTTTTGCACGATGTCCACAGCCACGTTCTTAAAGCCCTTGCCATCGAAGAATTTTTGTATCACTGTTTTGGCACGATCCATCAGGTTCGGGGTGATCTGAAAGCCTTTCTTTAAGCCCAGCTTCAGTTCCAAATCCTCACGTTCGCCCTTTTTGATACCATTGTAATTTACTTGCGAGATGCGCGGACGCTGTTTTAGTTGCACTTCCAGCCACACCTTGTCACCTTCCATCTTGGTTGCCAATATCTTCACATCCGAAAACAATCCATGCTTCCAGAATCGCTTTACAGCTGCCGTAATTTCATCTCCAGGAATGGAAACGACATCACCAACCGACAATCCGGAGAAGCCAATCAACACAAAGTCATCATAATTCTTAATACCCGTTACCTTGATGTCTTCAATTTTATACCGCTTGGGCGATAATGAATATGAAATGACCGGCAGTTCAGCCGGCGCTTTCTCAACCTGGGTAGTGTCAACTTCCTGAGCAAATGCGCCAAAGGCAAAACCGAGGAACGTAAAAAACAGCACTATTTTTTTGTACATATAACAGCTATTGTTTATAAGATTAATTGCTCACTTGTTTTACCAAACCGACGCTCGCGCTGTTGATAAAACAATATAGCTTCATACAACTCTTCTTCTCTGAAATCCGGCCAGAACATATCGGTAAAATAAAACTCTGCATACGAAAGTTGCCAGAGCAAAAAGTTACTGACACGCTTCTCACCACCAGTCCGAATCAGCAGATCAGGGTCGGGGATGCCGTTAGTGGTCATGTGGTCCGAGAACATAGCCTCGGTTATATCGTTAGGAATCATTTTCTTTTCCAGCACATCCATAGCCAGCTGTTTGGCAGCTTCCACTATTTCCCACCGGGCAGAATAACTAAGAGCCAGTACCAGCGTTGTGCCGGTATTGGCTGATGTTCTTTCGATACATTCTGTCAATGTTGCGCGTGCCTCTTCGGGCAAGCGAATCAAGTTTCCGATCGCCATCAGGCGAACGTTGTTTCTCATTAAATCCGGTGTCTCCCGATGAATGGCCGACACCAACAGGCTCATCAAGGCCTGCACTTCCGATTCCGGACGATTCCAGTTCTCCGTAGAGAAGGTGTACATCGTCAGATACTTCAGACCGATAGCAGTAGCCGCCTCCACTACCTTACGCACAGAAACGACTCCTTCCTGATGCCCATAGCTCCGGTCTTTTCCCTTCGCTTTGGCCCAGCGCCCGTTTCCATCCATGATAATAGCCACATGCTGTGGCAAGCGATTCCTGTCTATTTTCTCTGTCAACGACATGCTTTTTTACTATCTTAATAACTACTATTACTATTCGCATTATTACAGGCTCTGTTACGGGGGCCAAAGTCCCAAGTAACAGATAGCAGAAGGAAAGAATACCAATCGTTATTCTTTAACGCACTGCCGTTTGCCCCATACGGATTGTCCAGTAAGCTGTTGTCACCGTTCGTTACGTCTAAGCCGTCACCAAACAGCTTGCGAAAGGAGAACTCGCATCCCAGATTAATCCTGTTCTTCAATTTATACTTCACGCCAACCCCTAAAGGCACATTCAGACTGGCAAAAGTCTGTCCGCTTCCGGGTGCTACCGTGACCCCGAGGCCAAGCAACACATAAGGAGTAAAACGTTTTGAGTTTGCATAAGCAAACTTATCACTATACGGAAAGAAGTTAAATTCCATCTGCCCGCCTAATTCTATCAAACTCCGGCTAAACGAGGCTTGCACCTGATTCGGAAACACATTGTCCAAACCTTCCGTACTGCCGGATACTTGCCCCCACATCAGGTCGCCTTTAAACGCCCATCTGAAGTTAGCATTATACCGAAACACAGCGCCCAACGCCGGATTAAGGCCTTTTAAAAGCGTATTTTTATTCATATCGCCCATATAAAAGGCTCCACCAGCCATTCCGCCTATTTCATATTTATATTCCTGTGCCCGAAGCACAGCCGTTGAACCGATCAGCAGGACAATTACAAGTATTCGTTGAAAGAGAGTTGAAGTCATACCTTTTACTGTTATATTTCTACACCTCTTTCTTTAACGCAAAAGGACGTATAAAATTATACACGGCCTGATAACTTTACTGTTTCTTAAAGCCTAACCGGTTGATGCGTCCCCGCCAAAGTTCATCCAGAGAGTTCGCACTATTACTTTCCTTACCGCCGAAAATAAGCAGGTAATTATCTTTATCCACCAACATCGAACCATAGGCACGAGCCTTATATTCCTTTGGAAGAGCAATCATCGTGTCTACCTTCGACCAAGTCACGCCATTGTCTGTCGAAAGAATAATATCTTTCGAGGCCTTGCCGGCTTCGTTGATACCTCCCACCAAAAACAACTTATTATCATATTTAGTCAGCATTACGCCGTCACGTTTTTCAAAGTAAGAAGACTCCGTATCCGTTAGGAGTACCCAGTCGGTTGCTGTCATCGTTCCCCAAGCGGCATTCGTCAGACGGTTGCTATTGTCTTTTCCAGCCACAACCATCAGCAGTTCGTGATACATGGAGTTATACATCACATTGCCAAACCCACTTATCGGGAAGTTGGCCGGCACAGCCACACCTGTTGTCCACTCTCTGGCACTATTCATCGCCGCAAAACTAAGTGCGTCCCCATTCCGTACAATGGTTGCCAAGACTGAAGGTTGATTCACCCCCGATTTGATCGCACCCAAAATGGATTTTACAAACGGCGTCTTTTCGACCAGCGCCCATGCCTGTCCGTCAGAAGAAGAATAAAGAGCACCTTGTGCTGTTGGCACATAAAGCATGCCTTCATGTTCGGCAATCTGCGAAAGCACCACGCCACTAATAGGCAACCCACTAACGGGCTGTTCCTTCCAGCTTTTCGGATTCGCCATAGAAGCAGTGTAGAGCTGATAACCCTTCTTTGCATCCACCGGCTTTGCATACATATAATAAGATTCTGTCTTATCAGAAGAAGTATAGACAATTACTTTCTGCTCCTGCACAGTCTGTCCGATCATTGGGTCGGCATAGCGGCTCCACACCATAGAGTCCGGCACCACCTGATGAATATTGACCTGTGCCAAATAGCTTTTTGTCGTCAAGCCATCGTATGCATAGTTCTTGAAGGTTACAGGTTTTGCAAAGTCCAACGAATCGGTGGCGTTCCACCAAACCGTATCCTTGCTTCCTTCATATAATATTTGGGATGACACAACGCCTCCGGCAAAAGAAACAGTGCAAACTACTTTTTTTATTTTGGTGCCATATGGCATAGAATCCAAATTAAAGATAAGTCCATTCACCTGATCAATGGTAAACTTCACCTTGTCCAGTCCCGGAACAGAGTCGCTCTTTAACGAGAAAGAGGTTATCTGACAGTTCTTTAGAAGCTGATAATTCGGATTGTCAGCCGTCCCCAAGCAGGAAGATAACATCAGCACGATACACCCGGTTAGAAATATTGCTATTTTATTTTTCATCAAAAACATAAGTTTGTTGCATATAAAGGCACAAAAGTAGAAACATTTTTGGCTTTCCACCCCATACTCTGCAATATTTATATTATTTTAGTTTCAATCATTTACTTAATCAACCATTATTCCTTCTTTTAAACAAGAAATAATCGCCCGCGACGTTCCTTATTAAGCCGTTCAGAATCGTTACCCTTACAAAACAAATTTGACAAAATAACACTAAAAAGCCCAATAACAAATCAAATTAATCCATTATTAGGCTTTTTAAAAACACACCACTTTAGCGAAAATGTGATTCTAGCAAAAATAAGGAAGCATTTATTAACATTTTGGGTGTCTAACATGCTCTTTTCAGAAACATAACGATGTTTTTGGAAGAAGCTCGTTATGTTTTTTCAAAAAGGTAACGATGTATTTTGAAAAAGCATGCGAGCTTTTTCTGTTAAATAAGGCATCTTTTTCTTCTTTTATGGTAATTCAGGGATGAACAAACATGCTAAACAGCAGTTTTAGGTTGCTAGATTGCACTGACAGACCACCTGTTTCAAACTATCATTTATCCAACAAACACCAAAGTAGAGCAATCTTATTAAATACAAAACAGAGTATTCAATGAATAATCGTAAGGTGAAAGCAAATAATTAAATCCTTTCGTCAAACGGCAACCCCCTTAAAACTTCCGTAAAAGTCAGCAAGCTCCACTCTCGCCCGAAATAGACCATTCTCAGAGAGATAAATTATCATCTTGACAATTTGATTATTAACTACGCCCTACGTCCCTCTAAAAGGAACAATACGTTAAAGGCAGTGTCCGATAATGAACGAACTGTTCATTATCGGACACCGGCTTTTTACTTACAATACTTATTACAAGACGTTTATAAATATGGCACAGCTTTTGCTGTATAAAGGGAAACAAGAATAAACCTGTACGATTATGTATAAACAAAATATCAAACAAGCTTGGAACCTGATTCAGCAAGAACGGTTGTTCAGTCTGCTCTATATTATTGGGACGGGACTTTCTATTTCGTTAGTCATGGTGCTTTCCATTGTCTTTTACCTAAAGTTGGCAAATATCTATCCGGAGACAAATCGCGACCGGATGCTAATTGTGAAAAGCGGTTCACTTATAGACAAGAAGCAGCATAGCACCCGTAGCAGTTCACTCGCTTTGCCTCTAATTGAATCCTGCTTTGGGCACTTAAAGGGAGTAGAAGCCCTCGCTATCACGAACGACAGTAATCATGAATATTACATCCAACCAGAGAATGGAAAAGAACAATTCCCCGTAGAAACAGGATTCGTAAATCGAGATTTCTGGACGGTGTTTCCCTTTCGTTTTATCGAGGGAAAGGCGTTTACGGAGGCCGATATGCAATCCGGAGTCCCCACTGTTGTGCTCTGCCAATCACTCGCCCATCGTCTGTTTGGCGAGGAAAAGGGGGTGGGAAAATATATAAGTCTGAACTTTCGCTCCTATCGTGTCTGCGGCGTGGTACAAGATGCTTCCCAAATGACGGAGCAAAGCTATAAACAGGTCTGGATGCCTTATACAGCTTGTCCGGGATTTAGCCCTACGTCCGAGTGGGATAAAAGTGGAACACTAGGCGACTTCAAAGCCTATCTACTGGTTGGAAAGGCGTCAGACCTCTCCGCAGTCAAAGCAGAAGCAGTGGCAAACGTCAGCCGCTATAGCCAAACATTGGATGAAATGGAGTTTTCCGTCAACGGACAGCCGGATAAACAATGGCAAACCATCTTTCGGATATGGAGCAATGGCACGCCCGATTTTGGGAAAGAGCTACTGAAATGGGGGTTTATATTTCTGATTATGTTACTAATTCCGGCTATAAGCCTTTCCGGCATGGCCGATTCGCGCATGGATCTACGCTTCGCGGAAATGGGGATAAGGCGTGCTTTTGGGGCATCTGTTCAATCGTTGATGAAGCAAATCATTGTAGAGAACTTCCTATACACCTTGCTGGGCGGAGTAGTGGGGTTACTATTCTCTTACCTACTGGTCTTTCTGTGTCGCAACTGGATTATGGACATAGTGGGAGGCGGCTTTGTACAAACACTACAAGACGAGGAGATGATGCTTACACCTTCCATGTTGATCAATTACACGGTATTTGGCATTGCGCTGGGGGTTTGTTTCTTGCTAAACCTATTGTCGGCATTGGTGCCAGCCTGGCAAGCATCGCATCGGGAGATTGTCTATTCATTGAACGCTAAATAGAGGAGGTATATATATATGATACGAATGATATTGAAACAACTGTGGAATCGTAGTCGTAGTAACAGTTGGATTTTTATAGAGTTGTTGCTGATCTTTTGCCTACTTTGGTATATGGTGGACTATTTCTTTGTGTTGGGATATAATAAAAGTATGTCCTCCAGTCGCGACCTCGATCATACTTGGCAGGTGGACGTTGCCTTGCTGCCAGAGGATCATCCGGAGTATCAACCGGGCGAAAGCGACTCGATTGCCCTCGAAGCCAACTATAGCCGCCTGCTCGATCGCATCCGGCAGAGCGAAGAGGTGGAGGCATTGGCAGTCTTCTCCCAATTCGCTTCTCCGGGTGGTGGCGGTTATATGGGGAATACGTATCGTAGCGTGGAGGATACGTCGCGCACAGCCAATGGCATGAACCTGTCGTTCGATCCCAGAGAGGATTATTTCCGGGTGTTCGGATATGTTTATCCGGATGGCAAGCCGGTTTCGGTGCACGACTTCGATTGGGATGATCCGAAAGCCGTTGTGGTCGGTCGGCTGGTAGAAACGAGTCTGTTTCCCACAACTCATGCCATCGGGCAGCAAATTGAAACGCAAGACGGAAAAGATCAATTGATCATAAAAGGGGTAATAGGAGACATCAAACGCTTTGATTACTTACGCTATCTCAATGTCTACTACACGCCCCGGCGAGCTACCTTCAGAAATATATCCCAGATGTGCATCGCTGTCCGAAGCAAAGCAACGAGGTCGGATGAGCAATTCCTTCTAAATTTCAATGAGCAAATGATTAGTGAACTAAGAATCGGCAATTTCTATTTGAAAAGCGTAAAGTCATACAACCAAATAACCGCCGACACGGATAATAGGTTCGGACAGACCAGGGATGTACGTGTACGTACCGCTATGCTACTATTCTTTCTGGTGAATATCCTACTGTGTGTGATGGGTACGTTTTGGTATCGGATACGTATGCGGCGGGAAGAGATAGGCTTACGAATGGCAATGGGAGCTTCCCGTTCAAGCATACGCAGGATGTTGTTTGTGGAGGGGCTCTGCCTGTTAACTGCCGCCATGCTGCCCGCTCTGTTGATTGAAGTTCAGTTTATACAGGCCGGCCTGATTGATACGATGGGACGATACGACGACAATACGCTCAGCTACTTGCCGGATCGTATGGGTTTGCGTTTCATCCTGACCAACGGCCTAACCTGGTTGCTGCTGGCCGTGACTGTTGTAGCAGCCATCTGGTTTCCCGCTACCAAAGCGGCAAAGATGAAGCCAACGGATGCGCTGCATAATGAGTAAAACCTTAAATCCGCAACTAATTAATATTTCATAAATCCAACCCCTTGAGAATAAATATCATTCTCAAGGGGTTGGATATGTTCCAAGATTCACCTAAATTAGTAATACAAAACAAATCAATTCAAGTATCTCTTGTATGAACAAAAGTAGCCATAAAATCCGAAAAATATCATCTATTTTGTTTTGCTAATCTAAAGACAGTTCGTATTTTTGCGAACAACAAATAAAAAAAAGGAGATATAAAAGTGAAAACTAAGCAGTACACAGAGGAACAGGAACAGATAGCTCGTTTTGCTAAAGCGATGGGGCATCCGGCACGGATGGCAATTCTTAGTTTCTTAGCTAAACAAGATAGTTGTTTCTTCGGAGATATTCACGAAGTATTACCCATTGCTAAAGCAACCGTTTCGCAGCATTTAAAAGAACTGAAAGATGCAGGGTTAATTCAGGGGGAAATAGAAACACCAAAAGTTCGGTATTGTATCAACCGAGAAAATTGGGAACTTGCCCGTAAATTATTTGCTGCATTTTTGGGTGATTGTAAATGTACGGGTACATCGTGCTGTGGATAACAGCACCTTTTTTTTGGAAATAACGTTCGTGATTCTACGAATTACGATTAGTGCATTAACTTTATAATTGAATAAAAATCATGGAGTATATGAGTGCAACAATCGTTTTAAATTCCTGTGGCAATGGTTCGAAGAATAAAACAGTATATTAATTAAAAACAAAAGACAATATGAAAAAGATAGAAATTTTTGACCCGGCAATGTGTTGCCCTACGGGTCTGTGTGGAACGAATATCAATCCTGAATTAATGAGGATAGCCGTTGTTGTTGAAACATTGAAAAGACAGGGTGTTATTGTTACCCGCCATAATTTACGGGATGAGCCACAAGTTTATGTAAGTAACAAGACAGTAAACGAGTATCTTCAAAAGAATGGTGCAGAAGCACTACCTATCACGTTGGTAGATGGTGAAATTACAGTATCTAAGACATATCCCACCACTAAACAAATGAGTGAATGGACGGGAGTAACTTTAGACTTAATGCCCGCTTAATAATTATTCAACAAATTAATAGATAGTAAAATGAAAGCCTTTAATTTATCAGATATAGAATTGACAAAATACCTATTCTTTACAGGTAAAGGTGGAGTAGGAAAAACTTCTATTGCTTGCGCTACGGCAGTAGGTTTGGCCGATAAGGGAGAGAAAATTCTTCTTATCAGTACAGACCCGGCTTCTAACCTGTAAGATGTTTTTAATCAGCCCCTGAACGGACACGGTACGGCTATTTCGGAAGTACCGGGGCTGACGGTGGTAAACCTTGACCCTGAACAGGCAGCAGCAGAGTACAGGGAAAGTGTGATTGCACCTTTTAGGGGACAATTACCTGAAAGTGTTATTCAAAATATGGAAGAACAACTTTCAGGCTCTTGTACGGTTGAAATTGCGGCGTTTAATGAGTTTTCAGACTTTATCACCGATGCTGATAAAGCAAAGGAGTACGACCACATTATTTTCGATACAGCACCAACCGGACACACATTGCGAATGTTGCAGCTTCCATCGGCATGGAGTACGTTCATTAGTGAAAGCACACATGGCGCATCCTGTTTAGGACAATTATCAGGCTTGGAAGAAAGGAAAGGTATCTATAAGCAGGCGGTTGACACATTGTCTGATACAAGCGCAACCCGGTTAGTATTGGTAAGCCGTCCTGAAATAGCACCGTTGAAAGAAGCTGCCCGTTCTTCACATGAATTACAACTATTGGGAATTAAAAATCAGCTATTGGTGATAAATGGTGTTTTACAGCAATTAGATGAAGCAGACAATGTTTCCTGGCAACTGCATGACAGGCAGCAAAAGGCGTTACAAAGTATGCCTATTGCATTATCTGAATATCCCATGTATAGCGTTCCTTTGCGTTCTTACAATTTATCAAATATTGCCAATATCCGCCGTATGCTATACAGTGATAGTATTACGAATGAAATTCGTTATCAGCCGATAACCGATGCTAAAAGTATAGATGAACTGGTAAACGACCTCTATACTTCGGGTAAACGAGTAGTGTTCACAATGGGAAAAGGGGGTGTAGGAAAAACGACCTTAGCAACAGAAATAGCCTTGAAATTAACAAAGCTCGGTGCAAAGGTTCATCTTACCACTACTGACCCGGCAAATCACCTGAACTATGATTTTGCCATCAAATCAGGTATTACAGTAAGCCATATAGACGAAGCGGAAGTATTGGAAAAATACAAAAATGAAGTTCGTAGCAAAGCTGCCGAAACCATGACTGCCGAAGATATGGAATATATAGAGGAAGATTTACGTTCGCCATGTACGCAAGAAATCGCCGTATTTAAGGCTTTTGCTGAAATTGTAAATAAAGCGGAGAATGAAATCGTAGTGATTGATACTGCACCAACAGGACATACTTTGTTGCTTTTGGATGCTACCCAAAGCTATCACAAAGAAGTAGAACGTACACAGGGAGAAGTAACCGGAGCAGTAGCCAATTTATTACCCCGTTTGCGCAATCCACAAGAAACGGAAGTAGTAATTGTCACTTTACCCGAAGCAACACCTGTATTTGAAGCAGAACGCCTACAAATGGATTTGCAACGTGCCGGGATTAACAACAAATGGTGGGTAGTAAATGCCTGTTTGTCATTGACAAATACTGCAAATTCATTTTTGCAAGCAAAAGCGCAAAGTGAATTGACTTGGATTAAGAAAGTAGAAGAATTGTCAAAGGGCAATACTGCCCTGATTGAATGGAAAAACTTATAAGAACACCGATGTTTATAAATAGTGAATTTCTTCGGGTACGGGATGAAATAAGAATGCGTTTCTATGATTTTTACCTGCAAGAGTTAAAACCGCAATTAAAATAAAAGGCAGTCATTATGGAAAAGAAACAAGGAATTGGATTTTTTGAAAGATACCTGACTATTTGGGTAGCCTTGTGTATCGTTATCGGGATAGCCATCGGACAATATCTTCCGGCAATACCGCAAACATTGAGCAAATTTGAATATGCTAACGTGTCTATACCTGTGGCTATCCTGATTTGGTTAATGATATATCCCATGATGTTGAAAGTAGATTTTCAGAGCATCAAGAACGTAGGCAAACGTCCGAAAGGGATTATAGTTACTTGTATTACAAATTGGCTTATAAAGCCTTTCACCATGTTTGGAATAGCTTATCTATTCTTCTACGTTATTTTCAAATCATTAATCCCTGCCGGATTAGCCGAAGAATATTTAGCTGGGGCAGTCCTGTTAGGTGCTGCACCCTGTACGGCGATGGTATTTGTATGGAGTCATTTAACCAAAGGGGATGCTGCTTATACACTGGTACAGGTAGCGGTCAATGATTTAATAATATTGGTTGCTTTCGCTCCTATCGTTGCGTTTTTATTGGGTGTCGGTGGTGTTTCTATCCCGTGGGACACATTGATACTCTCGGTTGTATTATTTGTTGTCATTCCTCTTTCTGCCGGAATAGTAACCCGTATAATGGTTATCCGGCGAAAAGGAATAGAATACTTTAATACGGTATTTGTCCGCAAGTTTGATAGTTACACGGTTGGTGGATTACTATTAACGCTTATCATACTGTTTTCATTTCAAGGGGAAACAATACTGAACAATCCGTTGCATATCGCATTAATTGCAGTTCCGCTTGTGCTACAAACGGTTCTGATATTCTTCGTTGCATACGGTTGGGCGAAATGGTGGAAATTACCTCACAATGTAGCTGCACCTGCCGGAATGATTGGCGCAAGTAATTTCTTTGAATTATCGGTAGCTGTGGCTATCTCGCTTTTCGGTTTACAATCCGGTGCTGCATTGGCTACCGTTGTAGGTGTATTGGTTGAAGTTCCGGTAATGCTAATGTTAGTAAAAATAGCAAATAATACAAGAGGTTGGTTTCCTAAACCAAAACAAGAATGAGTAAATCAGGAACAATTTGGGCGATACTTCCGGCTTTTAAGGGATTTTACAAGTATCCCCTTTCGGGGAAGAGGGAATTGTAGCCAATAATGGAGAAACAAGAGGAAAAAAGTCATTCTACAAAAAAGAAGATTCAGGAGAAACTATATGCGAGATACAAAATGCAGTTGTGAATTGTTTGCATAAAAAAGCCGGCGG
>JAVVRI010000034.1:0-1662 GCA_036654795.1 Tannerellaceae bacterium | reverse complement strand
CTTTTTCCACCTCAGCCCTGAAAGCTTCGTCGGAAATGAAATGCTTTTGCTTGCTGCAGCCAGTTCCAAGAAGGAGCGCGAACAGCAGTACGAATAGATGTTTTTTGTTCATAAAGCGTAACTATGTATGTAATGTCAAAAGTAGTGAATATATGCGAGATACAAAATGCAGTTGTGAATTGTTTGCATAAAAAAGCCGGCGGAATATCTGTTCCGCCGACTTTCCCCGTATCCTGTACAGATAATTAATAATTAGGGTTCTGTGTCAGTGTGCCCTTAGACAAGTCTATTTCTGTCAATGGGATAGCCCACAGATAATCTCTGTCCGGATTGAAGCTGCGCTGCTCAACCAGGAAGTGTTTGCCATTTACTATTTTACCATAGACGGGTTTCTTTACATCGGCTTCTGTTGTTCTCCAACTGCGTGTGTCGAACAGGTGGATACCTTCAAATGTAAATTCCAAACGTCTTTCCAAGCGGATGGCGTTGCGCATCTGGTCTTTGTTCAGACCGGCAGCCAAAGGAGGCAGCTCTACGCTCGGGCGTTGGCGGACCTGGTTGATTGCTGCATAAACAGAAGCATCCGGACCTGTCAGTTCGTTTTGTGCTTCGGCATAAGTAAGCAGGATGTCGGCATAGCGAATATAGATGAAGTTGGTCCAACCATAGTCGTTGTTTCCGTCGTTTTTCGGGTTGACGTATTTACGCATGCAATAGCCTGTGCGGGTAATATTACCATCGCCCATTGTTTTGGATTCGTATGTCTTACCTGCCAGCTTCTGTCCGTCCCAAAGAATAGAGAATGCCAGACGCGGGTCGCGGTTCTCAAACGGCTTCTCGGGGTTATAGAGTTTGGATTCTTTGATTGATTTTCCGTCTTTACAAGGATAAGCATCCACTAAGTCCTGAGAAGGAGATATTGCTTCCCATCCGCCCATCATCACCGGAGAGAAATATTGGTCGATCAAGCTACCGATTGTCGAGTTATAAGCATTCTGTACATACTGGCGGTCGAAAATAACTTCTTTGTTGTTCTCATATTCCGGCAGAAACAGATTCTCGTAGTTGTCATTCAATCCGTATATACCCAGGTCCATCACCTCTTTGGCTGTTTTGGCTGCTACATCATATTTATGGAAGTAGTTACTCATTTTAGCCTTCAGCGAAAGAGCAGCACCTTTGGTGGCACGTCCTACTTCACTGAGTTCTGTGCGTTGAAGTGGCAACATACCGGCTGCTTTATCAAGTTCTTTGACGATGAAGTTATAGACCTCTTCGTCTGTATTGCGTGCAGGGATCGGTTCGTTCAGCTCCAGGGCTTGTGTAAGGATAGGAACACCGCCGAAGTACTTTACTAGTGTGGCATAAAAGAAGGCGCGGAGGTATGTGATCTCTCCTGTCAGTACTTCTTTCTTTTTATCGTCCATAGTAACCTGACCAATATTGGCGAAGTAGATGTCGCAACGACGGATACCATCATAGGCTGTCTGCCATACTTGCTTGAAGTGTGGGTTGGAGGCTGTAGCCGTCCCTGAAGACAGCTGTCCTTGTTCGGCTCCTACGTGTACAGGAACTGCATTATCCGTGTAGCAGTCCGTCATGATGATATGGTTTTCCGGGGCAATCAGATAACGATAGGTCCCGGTTGTGTATTTTACTGCA
>JAVVRI010000033.1:7088-20283 GCA_036654795.1 Tannerellaceae bacterium | reverse complement strand
TTATGCCGGGCGTATTGCTTGTGGAAGCAATGGCACAGACCGGCGGATTGCTGGTACTAAACTCGGTGAGCGAACCGGAATCATACTCAACCTACTTCCTAAAGATTGACGGCGTTAAGTTCCGTCAAATGGTCGTACCGGGGGATACCTTGATTTTCCGCCTTGAAATGCTTACTCCGATTCGTCGCGGCATCGCCACTATGAAAGGATATGTCTTTGTAGGAGAAAAGCTAATGTGCGAAGCTGAATTTATGGCTCTGATTTCGAAAAACAAATAATATAATTGATAAAATGAATCAATCTCCATTAGCAGTTGTCCACTCGGAAGCGATCATAGGTAAAGATGTAATTATTGATCCATTTGCCGTGATTGAAAGAGATGTAGTAATAGGCGACAACTGCCACATATACTCGCACGCCACGATACTAAATGGTGCCCGGATCGGACATAATTGTAATGTCTTCCCCGGAGCCGTTATTGCTGGTATCCCGCAAGATATGAAGTTTGCCGGCGAAATAACAACGGCAGAAATCGGAAACGACACAACTATTCGCGAATGTGTAACCATAAATAGAGGCACAGCAGCGAAGGGTAAAACCATTGTTGGCAGCAATTGCCTCATCATGGCATACTCTCATATCGCACACGATTGCCTATTAAAGGATCATATCATCATAGGTAATGCTACCCAAATAGCCGGAGAAGTTGAAATAGACGATTTTGCCATTGTTAGCGGTGGCACGCTGGTGCATCAGTTTACACGTATTTCAAGACATGTGATGATACAGGGCGGTTCACGCGTAGGCAAAGACATCCCTCCGTACACCCTGATAGGACGCGATCCGATTGTATATTGCGGAATCAATATCGTAGGGTTGCGCCGTCGCGGATTTACCAATCAACAGGTTTATCTGATTCAAGATATTTATCGCACACTATATACACGCGGATTAAACAATACCGAAGCATTAAAGTGCATCGAAACAGAATATGACCCCTCGGAAGAACGCGATCTGATACTGGATTTTATCAAATCATCCAGTCGCGGCATTGTCAGAGGTTCCATGGACTGACTTAAGAGATACTAAAAAAGGTTTGAATACTGTGCCGCCGTGCACCGGTATTCAAACCTTCTAAAATTAAATAGGGTTTTGCTAGTAGTAATTAATATTTTTACTACTTTTGAAGCAACAAAAAACGAATAAGATTATGCTATTTAGATTTCTAATCCTATCAGATGAAGTTGATGACTTCAAGCGTGAAATTAAAATAGATTCAGAAGCTACCTTTCTGGATTTGCATAATGCAATCCTCGATTCGGTTGGTTATACTAAGGATCAGATGTGTTCTTTCTTTATTTGCGACGATGACTGGAGCAAGAAGACAGAGATTACTTTAGTAGAGATGGATACTTCTTCCGAGGTAGATAACTACATCATGGAAGATACTAGCCTTGAAGAATTATTAGAGGATGAGCATCAAAAGCTGCTCTACGTATTCGACTATATGACGGAGCGTGCTTTCTTTATGGAGTTACGTGAGATTATACCGGGTAAAGACTTGGAAGAACCAGTATGCAGCAAATCTATTGGTTTGCCGCCAACACAAATTGTAGCGTTCGACGACTACACTCCGGCAAAAGGAACAACCACGTCTGACATGGGCGAGGACTTCTACGGCGATACCGAATATGATTTGGATGAACTAGACAAAGAGGGCTTCGACGGACTAGCCGACCCAATGGACAATCCTTACGAGGACGAACGTTTTTGATCCCGACACTGGTCATATTACTTGGGCCGACAGGAGTCGGAAAGACGGAACTGAGCCTGCGTATAGCAGAGCATCTCAGTTCACCAATTATATCGTCCGACTCCCGTCAGCTTTATAAAGAACTTCCCATCGGTACAGCTGCACCTACCGCCGAACAACAGACACGTATCAAGCACTATATGGTAGGCACATTGGGATTGAGCGATTATTACAGCGCCAGCAACTTTGAAGAGGAGGTATTATCACTCCTACAAGAACTATACAAGACACATCCTGCTGTCGTTATGACAGGCGGCTCGATGATGTATATTGATGCGGTCTGCAAAGGCATCGACGACATACCCACCGTTACACCAGAAATACGAAACACCCTCTACACACAGTTTGAACAAGAAGGCCTTAGCGCCATACTGGCTGAACTGAAAGCCGCAGACCCACTGCATTATGAGGAAGTAGACCGCATGAACTACAAACGGGTGATTCATGCCGTAGAAATCTGCCGCCAGACAGGCAAACCCTATTCCTCCTTTCGTACCAACACACACAAAGTGCGTCCTTTCCGAATTCTCAAAATAGGACTTACACGCGACAGGGAAGAACTTTGTGGCCGCATCAACCAACGAGTAGACCAGATGATGGCCGACGGATTGCTGGACGAAGCACGCCACGTCTACCCCTTCCGTCACCTCAATGCCCTCAATACAGTTGGCTATAAAGAGTTATTCAACTATCTGGACGGCAAATGGGAACTGGACTTTGCCATCGAAAAGATCAAACGCAACTCCCGCGTATATGCTCGCAAACAGATGACCTGGTTCAAACGCGATCCGGACATACACTGGTTTCACCCAGACGAAGAGGAAAAGATCATGCAACTATATAGAGATCTACAATAATGCCTTATCTGCCGGATAGACAACACCCAGCTGACGGCGTATCTCATCAATAATATCGAGTGTAATCAAGGAGTTAGCATGACTATTAATCGCTGACTCCAATCGGCCGGACTGAATAAGAGAGATAAACTCTGCCACCTCATAATAATACTCATCCCTATCATCGTTAGGAAGAGAGATAAGTTCAGGCTCGGGCTGTTCGCTTTTGCCGGAGGCAGCCATAGGACGAGGGGTAAAGACGACACGGGAAATAATATTGATACGGTCGAGCGTCAGGTTACCCTCTTCTCCCTGAATCTCTGTCGGGAGGAAGGAATTGGCTATCTTGGAATAGAGCACAGTTGCATTCATACCATCATACTGAAAATTAACAGCTCCCTGTCCGTCGGCACCAGAAGAGAGAACAATACCGGTAGCTTGAACGACCTTCGGGCGTCCGAAAAGCACAACCATCGGATAGATCGTATAGATGCCAATATCCATCACCGCACCGTTTGAAAACTCCGGTTTAAAGGCATTCAGTACAATTCCCTCCTTAAACTTATCGTAGCGCGATGAATACTGGCAGTAACTGGCAAAATAACGGCGTACAGTGCCGATCCGCCCCAACTGACTACGTACGGCAAGGAAGTTTGGCGTTAGGGTTGGCTTCATAGCCTCCATTAGCACGACCCCGTTAGCACGAGCAACTTCGATCATTCGCATTGCCTCGGACGCGTTTGAGGCCAGAGGCTTCTCGCAAAGCACATGTTTACCATGCTGCATGCAGAGGATGCTTTGCTGGGCATGCTTAAAGGTCGGAGATGCTATATACACCGCGTCAATGAGAGGACTAGACGCCATCTCATCCAGCGACGTAAAAGCATGAGGAATGTTGTGTTTAGCCTGAAAGGCATCTGCCGTCTCCTGACGACGAGAACATACGGCCATCAAAGAGAAGCGCTCGTCTTGACGGGCGCCGGCAATCACCCAGTCGGTGATAAAGTTGGTACCCACTACACCAAAGCGTAGTTTGTTTACTATAGGCTGCATATCATTCAATCGTATATCTATTATAAAGTTAATCGTTTAAAAAGCATTATGAAGAATCAGCAAGTCACCGTCTTTGACCAGTTCAGGTACAACTTCCGTACTGTCCGGTGCTAGACAAAAAGGAACGGAATCCTCCAGATGATTCGCCTTCAGACGGACAAAATGCTCCGTTCGCTCTAGGTAGGCTGCCACACGGTGTCGTTGCTGACGCCACATGTCTAGCGCCATTAGGGCGGCATCTCCCGCTAACTCGAACTTACCTGAAGCCAATAGACGGTCAGCCAATGCACCTCCAAAAATGGTATCTTCTATATTCACCTTGTCCTGCCAACCGGAACATAACACCACAACATCACGTTGCTCACGAAGACAATAATCTGCAACAGCTTGTAAATTAACAAAGGCGCCAGTAACGACTCGATAAGCCTCTTTGGCAATAGTAATGGCACGCGTACCATTCGTCGTGGTAAACACCACGTCGCGACCATCCACCCGCTGGCGGGTATAGTCGAAGGGAGAATTGCCAAAGTCGGCAAAGTCGCATCGCTTCACATTACGCTCCGCTCCCACCAGCCAGCCGCGCTTCTTATAATCTTCAGCCTCTTTCACCGTAGCCACGGGACGAATACTGCGCACACCATTATGAAAAGCGGCCGCCATTGTGGTCGTAGCCCGAAACACATCCACCACAACCACCACCGCTTTGGAATCGTGATACAACGGATAGAGCACAGGCGAGAAACATACATTTATCTTCATCTTCGTTACTTTATTGGAGGACAAATATACAGCTTTATCTGCGTACATACAACCTGCACAATGCCTACCTGAATTCGGCTCACTAATTCTTCAGAAGATCAATCCATACCCCCTTCTTCGTTTCATACTTCTGCAAACTTCCATCTTTAGGGGAAACTACCTGCAAAGAGCCACCCTGCTCTGAGAAGACGCGTGCTTTCACCAATTTCCCATTCTTTTTCTCTGCAGTTACTAGAAAGCCGCCCATGGCGCGCAGATTCTCAAAGGAAACATTTTGCCAATCGGCCGGTAAGGCAGGAAAGATGCGCACAACGCCCGTATGACTTTGCAGCAACATCTCCTGCACACCGGATGCAAAGGCAAAGTTACCCTCAAGCGTAAACGGTCGGTAAGTATATTTGGATTTACCCGTTCCCGTCTGGTCTCCATTTACATGGAACGTACTGGGTAGGCAAAAACAGTTGGCAAAGGTACGGAGTGCCTCAGCAGCGCCTTCGCCATCAAAGGCGCGTGCCTTCATATTGGCATACCAACTATAGGAATAACCCGTCCACCAATCGGGACCACAATCCTTCAGTCGTTTTAGGGTAGCGGTAATGATGCGTTGAGACTCGACTCCGTCGCTCCAGTCCAACAAACCTAAGGGATGAATCGCCATGGCGTGCGAGAAGTGGCGGTGCGACTCCTTGTAAGGAAATCCTTTGGCAAACATGAGGCAGCCCTCATCGTCCACAGCAAATGCCGGAAGCTGCGCTCTCAGTTCTGCCCAATGGGCAGCTTCGTCCGTCAGTCCCAGCTCAGTTGCCAACTCCGCCGTTGCTTTGAATAAAAACTGCATGAGGGCAAGATCATAGTTCGTCATATCCGTAAACCATGCCTGCAAGCTATTATCAAATATTTCTGGACTTGAACTAATCTCTAACGTACGCACACCGTTAGCGTCTACTTTCGATATTTGTTCCATATAAACGGCCACTTCTTTCAAGAAAGGATATGCCCGCTCCTTGAGGAAAGTGCGATCGGCGGAATATTTCCAATGCAGATAGAAATGTTGCGCCAACCAAGCACCGGTAGTCTGCGACATGGAATATTGAATCCATCCGCCCATCGGCTCACCAGTCAGGGTGCAGACACCAGGTACATTCATCCCGTCCGTCTCAAAATATTGATGGGTAAAGCGACGGTAGACATCGCGCTGATTCCAAAGTGTATTGAGGTAGCCCAGTCCTTCCGTCAGATGATTACCGGTATAGGCCGGCCAATAGCTAAGTTGCGTATTCAGATCATGGTGGTAATCGCCCTTCCAAGGCGGTAGTTTACCATTGTCGGCCGTCCAAACAGCTTGCAGGGAGATCGGGTAGGAATCTTCGCGCGTGGCAGAACCGAATTTATACATCTCGCTTTGATATTGTTTCTGTAAAACCGTATCGGGAAGCGAGATGGAGGATTGTGCCCAATAATGATCCCAATAATCACGATGTGCCCTATAATCAGCCTCCACGCCACGCGTCAAAGCCTCTTTTACTTCCATATCGGCTTGATCCTTACTGAGCGAAGAGGTGACACTCCACGTTCCACGAAGTGTGCTTCCCTTCCGCTCCCAACGTACAGCCACGTCGTATGAGAAATCCCCCCATCCCGTCTGATGGTACACCAACTGGTTCTCACCCTCGCTAACTTCTCCCTGCTTATAACCAAGACGGCGTAAATCTTGCCCACCTACAGGGTCAAAACGCCCGATTGTATCCGATTTATTGTATTGGGGAGCGATCAAGGTTGGCTCAATCTCCTCCTTCAGATTCTCGAAAACAAACCAACCCACCGGCTCAGTGGCATGAACAAAGGTTTTGAGCGTCGTTCCATTCTTCCAAATAGCTTCGCATAAAGCATTGTTCAAGTATAACTGCACATGGGTGGGATCGCCCAATTGCGCCAAAGAGAATTCAATGGCTGCTCCGGGTATTTTGGAAGGCGCTGGCAGTTGGTCGTACGGCCAGTCAAATTTTTTCTGCACCGGCAGGTAGTCCTTCTTGCGAACCTGCTCCTTCACCCAAGCAAAGCGATTGTTAGGACCTGAAATACTATCGCTCGGCCGCAAGTCCCATAAGTCCGTCCTATCCAGCGAGAAGCGCAAAGCTGAATCGCGCTTCCAAACGAGCGCACCGACTGTTGCATTGCCCAAAGGTACCCCTTCGTCCCAACTGGCCGCAAGTCCTGTAAATTGCAAATCACTTTCAGAAGAGACAACCGGCAGCCTGCTGCCGTCACTACATGCCGACCAAAGGCAGCATCCTATAAACAACATAATTGATTTATTCATATCTCGTGTTTTTCCTGTTATTCCACAAATATAGCAGAATCATCGGCATAAAACAACAACTGCCGGTTGTTTTCAACCGGCAGCGTATAATATAAGTCCTATTTTACCCCAAATCAGAAAATGTATTTAACACCAAACTGCATCTGCCAACGAGATGCTTTGTCTTTGTCATCCTGAAATGTCTCGTTCAAATCAGGACGCATTTCGTATTTCATTAGGTAATTGTTCTTTGCCGAAGGTTTCTCCTTCACTGTTAGGAACTGGTACTGCTGTCTGCCTAATACCGTTGTCTCCTGTACTCCCCAATTCTTGCTCAACAAGTTCAGGAAGTTAGCAATATTGAAGCTCAGACGCAAGGTGTGTTTACGACCGTTCTTCTGATACAGGTTGAAATCGTGCGAAACACTTAAATCCAACTGATTGGCATACGGAACGGTGGCGCCGTTACGTTCGGCATATTCCCCTCTATGCTCGCTCAAGTAAGGATCTTGCGCAATGAAAGCGTCCATGGCTACCCAAGCATCTTGCTGAGTTTTGAACTTACCCGGAAGTAGATTGTCCTTCACGTCGTTGAAGTCGCGGGGGATATACATCAAGTCGTTAGACGACTGAGAGTCTCCATTCGCATCTCCATTGTAACAATAGGAATAACGGAAAGGCTGGTAGCGCTGATAGATCAAACCAAAGTTGGTAGAGGTGTATTTGCTCCAATTAGCCGTATAAGAAGCTGAAAGCAACAAACGTCCGTCAAATGAGCCCGAACTATAGCTCAATTCCTGATCGTTCGGATTGAGCGAAGCACGATACTTCCATGCAGAAGTAGCCACTGAAGAGCTACCATCCGTAACAGCTTTAGCCCGACCCAAAGTGTAGGAACCATTCAGGTACAAGCCCTTCAAAATACCGGACATAAAGTTTTTCTGCAACTGAAAAGTTGTGTAGAAAGAATGCCCCTTATCCGTGTTACGCAGTAAGATCACATGGTTGGCTGCCTTCTTGTTTCCTGGCTGATTGCTGTAATAACCATCGAAGAAGCGACGTCCGCCCATCGGTGAACCGTCGTTTACGATCTTGTCTGTATTATAAATACCAATATTATCATGATAAATGCCATTCAGATCTTTGGAGTGAAGCATCTCCACGGTGGCTACCCAACCGTCTCCAAACTTATAGTCTACAGCCAAATTACTCTTCCACAAAGTCGGATACTTGAAATTCGGGTCGGTTACAGCGATGTCCGAACGAGTAGGTGCACCCTCGGCGGGCTTATAGGTATTCAAATCTCCCGTAAAACCAAGACTTGCTTTCTCATCTTCTTTGGAATAGTTTAGGTCACCAAACAAGATACCATTATTTCCGGCCTGGTTGCTTAACCATACGTAAGGAGGCGTACCGGAGAAGATACCCGTACCACCACGTACCTGCAACGAAGCGTCTTCGAAAGGACGATAGTTGAATCCGAGGCGTGGCGAAAAGCGTGGCTTAGTGTTCGGATACTTTGATACATCTATCCGGATGCCATCGCGATAGGTTTCAGCTTCCACATTCGGATTCTTGGCTAGATCGGTCATAAAGATCGGAATGTCAATGCGCAAACCAAGCGTCAGGCTCAACTTGTCGCTCAGCGTCCATTTATCTTGTGCATAGAAACCAAGCTGTAACACACTGACTTCAGCAAAAGGAAAATCGTTGCCAATGGCATATTTCTGAGCATAATATTTATAACCCGTACTGGCCGAGTTCGTAATACCGGTAGTACCCGCTTTGTAGCCGTAGCTAGTAGGGTCGAACTTGCGAATGTCAAAGCCTTGAATACTGCCGCCATGTGCTTTCATATAATCCTGCGTAGCCTCCACGTTGAACTTAAAGTCATCTATTGAGTTAAAAACCCATGAGCCGGGATAGTTCTGTGCAAATCCATTCTGGAACGTACGATAATCACTTTGCGTACCAATCGTAATCTGGTGCTTGCCAAAATTCATTACAAAGTTATCCTGAATCTGCCAGATATCTGTATTTAACTGGTTGTTATACGAGTTAGCCTCTGTGCCAAACGTCGTGTATGCCTGGTTGTCGCCATTCAAAATATCAACCTGAGGGAAGTAACCACCATCCATGTCGCGATAGTCGCGCAGACGGGAATAGCCCACTTTTAGGTAGTTAGACATTCTTGAATTAATTGTCGTGTTCAAGTCCGCCATAAAGATATTGAAATTATTGTTCGTGCGATAGAAGCAGGAAGAGAAAGGAATCGCATACTCATTCGGTCCACGTCCATTCGTCGGTGCGCCGGAAGAAGAGGGAGAATTACTATTAAAGGACTTCAAGTAGTAATACTTTACGCTTAATTCGTTTTTCTGATTGATGTTCCAATCCAAACGAGCCGTGATGCGGTCTGCCTGAACATTGGCTTTATCAACATCAAAGGCTCCTGGGTTATATCCCAATTTGTCCTGAACGAAGTTAGACAAATCCTGCAAATCGCTAGCCTTTACCGCAGAGTTAGCAGTAGTATAGGATATAGGAGTTTCTTGACGATCCATCTCTCCATTGATAAAGAAAAACAACTTATTCTTAATGATCGGACCGGAGAGGCTAACACCATATTGATGATTGGCAAATTCGGCAACAGGAAGGACTTCGTCTTTTACACGGTAGCCCATCATAGAAGGACTTTTGGTGTACATATAAGCCGAAGCATGGTATTCGTTCGTTCCTGATTTCGTCACAGAGTTGATACCGGCACCTGTAAAACCACCGTTACGTACGTCGTATGGCGCAATCATTACCTGCACCTGCTCAATAGCTTCAAGCGAAATAGGTTCCGTTCCGGCAGCACCCAATGAGGACGACAAACCAAAGGAGTTGTTAAAAGAAGCACCGTCTACCGTTATGTTATTAAAACGGTAAGAAACGCCGCCAAAGTTACCACCACTACTCATAGGGGTCAACTTAGTAAAGTCACTCAACGAACGGTTAATCGTTGGCAATTTGTCCATCTTTTCGCGAGTGATAATTTCCTGTGCGCCGGTACGATTACCGGAGATAAGAGGGTTTTTGTCTGCCACAACAACAATTTCATCCAATGCCTGACTGTTTTCCCGCATGCGAATGTTCATGTTTCGCTCCTCACCCAACTCCAGACTGATGTTTGGCTGGGTGTATTTATGAAAACCTACATAAGTAGCTTCAAGGAGGTACGGTCCGCCAATACGCATATTCGGTAAGTTGTAGCTACCGTTCATTTGCGAAACAGTATTATATACCGTTCCAGTTGGTTGATGTACTGCTGTGATCGCAGCTCCAGGCAACGGTTCGTTCTGCTGATCAGTTATTTTACCTGAAATACTGGCAGTCGTTACCTGCGCTTGCATTTGCATTGTGCTAGATAGCAAGATTGCTACTACAACCAGAAACGTTTGTAAAAGTTTAATCATATCCATATGAATTTTATGCAAAAGTAATTTTTGCTTGTGAATTTAGTATTAGTATCCTATTTCATTTTTATTTCAATAATACTTTATTGCTTATGAGTCCTTTTCTAGTTATCTTTATATCTTTGCAAAAGTATAATAATTATTGTTATGAACAGAATTTATATGTTTCATTTTTTATCTTTGTTGCTTTTTTTATTTTCGTCCTGTTTAACTTCAAAATCAAAGCAAGCCAATCGTTACGTTGTAGTCTTGTCGATGGACGGGTTTCGGTCGGACTATCCGGAACGGGCAAACACACCTACATTAGATTCATTAGCATCCGTGGGAGTACGTTCAGCTTTTCGGCCATGTTTTCCAAGCGTAACCTTTCCAAATCATTATAGTATGGCAACCGGACTGCATCCGGATCATCACGGCTTAATCAACAACTTCTTTTACGCGTCGGATCTGGACAGTATCTATAGATTAGGAAATGATGAAGCAGTGTTGAATCCGAACTTCTACGGAGGTGAACCTATTTGGAACACAGCCGAGAAACAGGGTGTACGCACCGCCTCCTTCTTCTGGGTAGGAAGCGAGACAGCAGTACAAGGTGGGCAACCTTCTACTTGGAAAAAGTTCGACAAGATGGTTTCCTTTATAGATCGGGCAGACTCGGTCATAGCTTGGCTCCAATTGCCGAAGGAGGATCGTCCACATTTAGTCATGTGGTATATTGAGGAACCAGATGCCATCGGCCATCGCTGCACTCCGGACTCGTCCGCCACATTGCAAAAAGTAGAGGAACTGGATGGTGTACTCAACCATTTCTTCACCGAAGCCCGCAAACTAGATATATTCAACCAAATTGATTTTATTGTCTTATCAGATCATGGCATGGCCACTTATTTGCCTGAGAACTTAGTGAATCTGAATGATTATCTGCCGCGCGACAGCTTTGACTACATATTCGATGGCGTCCCCACCTTGCTCTATCCAAAGGCAAGCTATACCGATAGTGCCTACGCCATCTTGCAACGAGTGCCCCGCGTGACTGCTTGGAAGAAAAATGAGATACCTGAGAAGTATGTTTACGGCAGCAATCCCCGGATTGGAGATTTGGTTGTGATGCCTGATGTAGGTACTTACATTCAGTTCCGCCCCGTATCGTCATCGTCCCTCCATAACGGTGGCACGCATGGTTACGATAACTTTGCGCCGGAAATGGAAGCTATTTTTTACGCAGCCGGTCCCTCCTTCAAACGACAGGCCACAGTACCCGTTATGGCAAACGTAAACTTGTATCTGCTCATTGCACGTTTGCTCAACCTAACGCCTGCGCCCAATGACGGCGACAATAAGGCAGTAAAGCAATTATTACGTTAAGCAATTAATGAAAAGATCGGATGTTTTTGCCCTGTTTCCTATATACTATTATACTTTTGAGCTAGCTCAAAATTGATTTTCACCCTGCTCGTAATCTATTTTGAGCCGGCTCAAAATAGATTACGAGCTAGCCCAAAAGCATAATTAGAGTAATGCTTTGATCTAAACATTGGTATAGAAAGGACTAATAGTTCGAACGAATGTATTACAAGATTCCGTGACTTTAGGTGGAAAGCATTGTGCCGAAAGCCTTTACTTTTAACAAAGCAACACATTTCCCTACTCCTCTTCCTCTCCCCCTCTTACCCCCCCATTTTGCGGCATCCTATAATACAAAAAAAGATTCGACTAAATTCGACATTTATAATAATCAATTGGTCTATTTATCTATATTAAGTAGGAAAGCGGAAGGTTTAACTGAGTGCAAAAAAGATAAAAAAACGACACAACTGCACATGCAACTTCCAAAATCAGTAATATTGCAGTGTCTAACTATAGGAGACAAGATATTAGACAAGGTATTAGACAAGGTTAATATATGGGAAATACTAAAGGTTCTGTTTCACAGATTATCGGTCCGGTTGTGGACATCCATTTCGAGAAAGGAAGTGAAGAAAGAAGTACATTGCCCCGCATTCACGATGCCATGCAGATTACTCGCCCGAATGGTAAAACAGTAATTGTAGAAGTACAACAACACATCGGCGAAAACACCGTCCGCACCGTTGCGATGGACACAACAGACGGACTGACCAGGGGCATGGAGGCCGTTGCGATGGGTTCACCCATCACCATGCCGGTAGGCGATCAGGTGAAAGGACGGCTGATGAACGTAACGGGGGATCCGATCGACGGCATGAAAGAGTTGCAACGAACAGGCGCTCTGCCGATCCATCGCGACCCACCCAAGTTTGAAGAATTGACAACCAGCAAAGAGGTGCTCTACACCGGCATCAAAGTGATTGATCTGCTGGAGCCCTACTCCAAAGGGGGAAAGATCGGCTTGTTCGGAGGTGCCGGAGTGGGAAAGACGGTGCTCATCATGGAGCTTATCAACAACATCGCCAAGAAGAACAATGGATTCTCGGTGTTTGCCGGTGTGGGCGAACGGACGCGCGAGGGCAATGATCTGCTTCGCGAGATGATACAGTCCGGCGTGATCCGCTACGGCAAGGCCTTCAAAGAGAAGATGGAGGCAGGCCATTGGGATCTATCCGCCATCGACCCGGCGGAACTGGAGAAGTCGCAAGCTACACTGGTATTCGGACAGATGAACGAACCGCCCGGAGCCCGTTCGTCTGTCGCTCTTTCGGGACTGACCATTGCCGAGTCTTTCCGAGACATGGCTGCCGAAGGGGAAACACGCGACATCTTGTTCTTTATCGACAACATCTTCCGTTTCACGCAGGCCGGATCCGAAGTGTCGGCACTGCTGGGACGTATGCCCTCCGCCGTTGGCTACCAGCCGACGTTGGCTACGGAGATGGGAGCCATGCAAGAGCGCATTACCTCCACCCGCAAAGGTTCAATCACCTCCGTGCAGGCAGTGTATGTGCCGGCAGACGACCTGACCGACCCCGCTCCCGCCACAACATTCACCCACTTGGATGCA
>JAVVRI010000033.1:0-7078 GCA_036654795.1 Tannerellaceae bacterium | reverse complement strand
GAGCCGTAAGATCACCGAGCTGGGTATTTATCCGGCAGTAGACCCATTGGAGTCGACTTCACGCATACTCGATCCGCTTATTGTCGGCAACGAACATTACGAAACGGCTCAACGCGTGAAGCAAATCCTGCAACGCAACAAGGAGTTGCAAGACATTATCTCCATACTCGGTATGGAAGAACTGTCCGACGAAGACCGGCTAACGGTCGGTCGCGCCCGACGCGTGCAACGCTTTCTGTCGCAACCATTCACCGTGGCCGAACAGTTCACGGGTGTATCCGGTGTGATGGTCTCCATCGAAGAGACCATCCGTGGCTTCCGGATGATCATGGATGGAGAGACAGACTCCATCCCCGAGCAGGCCTTCCTGAACGTGGGGACCATAGACGACGTGATCGAGAAAGGCAAACGACTGACCGAACAAGCAAACTGACAGACATGAAGCTGAACATTCTATCACCCGAAAGCACGCTGTTTCAAGGAGAAGTGGAGCGTGCCTCCTTCCCCGGAGCAGCAGGACTATTCGACGTCCTGCCTCTTCATGCGCCGCTGATAGCCGCCCTCAAAGAGGGTACTATCCGGTATGTAACAAACGGAAAAGAACAAGAACTACCGATACAAAGCGGATTTATGGAGGTGAAAGACGACCTCATCTCCGTCTGTATCGAATAACAAAAACACAACAATGAGTGGCAGACTACGCATGAAGCTAATGGCTTTGACCACCTTCATAAATGCAGCAATCGGTATTGCACTGGGTGGATTGTTTTACACCCTTTGGCCGGATCATTACTTCCAATGGTATCCGTCTATTCCTGTTTTTTATTGGATAACAAGTCTGGCGATGATCTTCTTTTTAGATAGCGTGAAGCGGAAACGGGGCGACGTTACCATCACCATGTATATGGTCGTACGGTTCTGTAAGTTCACGGTTGCGTTGGTTTTCCTCTGGCTGTACGTAGCTCTGGTGGGCGAACGGTTGAAAGCATTCGGCCTCACCCTTATGCTATTCTACTTTATATACCTGGGGTTGGAGACCTATACGCTGTATTTGTTTGAGCAGAAAAGAATGAAACGAGAGAAAAGAGAAGATGAAGAACGGAATAAAAACTAACAGTTTGCTGTGGCTGATGTGGGTGCTGTCGGTTTGTTTTTGCACTCCTGCCAGAGCGGCTTCGGGCAACGTGGATGTGCAAGACATCGTATTCTCGCACATACAAGACGCCTACACCTGGCACATCACGGAATGGAACGGCACAGAGATCAGCATCCCCCTGCCCGTCATCGTAAAAAGCGAAGAACGCGGATGGGATCTTTTCCTCTCCTCCCACCTGCACGAGGGCAACATCCACCACAACTACTATCTGGCTTCCGAAGGAGCACATGCCGGTAAAGTGGTGGAGAAGAACAGCCGTGGAGAAGAGGTGCGACCGCTGGACATCTCGCTGAGCAAAGCGACGTGCGGGCTGCTGCTCAGCTGCCTACTGCTACTTTTCATCGTGTTGCGAACGGCGCACTGGTATAAGAAGCATCCCAACGAAGCACCCGGAGGTCTTATCGGACTGATGGAGATGGTGGTGATGGCGGTAGAAGACAGCGTGATCAAAGAAGGAGTCGGCAAAGAATACAAGCGTTACTCCTCATATCTGCTGACGGTGTTTTTCTTTATTCTGATAAACAACCTGCTGGGGCTGATCCCAATCTTTCCGGGAGGTGCCAACATCACCGGCAACATCACCGTCACATTGGTGCTGGCAGCCTGCACTTTCATAGCAGTTAACCTGTTTGCAACGCGTACCTACTGGAAAGAAGTGTTCTGGCCAGACACGCCCATCTACTTGAAACTACCACTGCCCATCATGCCTTTTGTGGAGTTCTTCGGCGTACTGACCAAACCATTTGCCCTGATGATCCGTCTGTTTGCCAACATAATGGCAGGACACACCATCATCCTAGCGCTCACCTGCCTTATATTTATCACCACCACCATGGGCACGGCCATCAATAGCGGAATGACAGTTATATCTATCTTATTCAGCTTGTTTATGAACTGCTTGGAGCTGTTGGTAGCTTGCCTGCAGGCGTATATATTCACGTTATTGTCGGCCAATTACATCGGACTGGCAAGAGTCCGAAAATAGACTATATATATGTATAGAAAAATAACGAATCAAGGTTACTCATTTAAAGTTTAAACACTATGTTATCAGCTATTTTATTACAAGCAGCCGCCGGCGCAGGGCTGGCTAAATTAGGCGCAACGATCGGGGCAGGCTTTGCCGCCATCGGTGCAGGTATAGGAATTGGACTTATCGGGAAAGGAGCTGTTGAATCCATTGGTAGGCAACCCTCGGCAGCCGGAGAGATCCGCACCTCCATGCTGATCATGGGGGCACTGATTGAAGGTGTGGCGCTGTTTGCCATCGTTGTATGTTTCCTGGGTCTATTCCAATAATAAACAAGAAGCTATGTCATTGCTTACACCAGACTCAGGGCTTTTGTTTTGGATGATTCTTTCGTTTGGAATGGTCTTGATCCTTCTTTCCAAATATGGCTTTCCCGTCATCATCAAGGCGGTGGAAGAGCGGAAAGAATACATCGACCGTTCCCTCGAATCTGCCCGTACAGCCAGCGAACAGCTGGCAGGCATACAGGCAGAAGGCGAGAAAATGCTGGCTGCCACCCGCGAACAGCAACGCATCCTGCTGAAAGATGCCCTGACAGAGAAAGAACAAATTATCGGCGACGCCCGTAGCAAGGCGGCCGCCGAAGCACACCGGCAGATGGAAGAAGCCACCCGCCGCATACGCGAGGAGAAAGAGAAGGCGATACGCGAGATACGCGCCGAGATTGCCGACCTATCCATTGCCATGGCCGAGAAGGTGATGAAGGAGAAGATCGGCAGGGGCGATGCGCAACAGGCAGTCATCAACCGGTTGCTGGAAGAAATGCCGCTTCATAAATCATGACCGTATGGATATAGGAACCATCTCGTCCCGCTACGCGCGGGCACTCTTCTCGCTGGCAAAAGAGCGTGGAGTGGAAAGCAGAATCTATGAAGACATGCAGATGTTGGCAACCAATTTAGCGGCAGAACCGGCGCTGAAAGAGGCACTCGCCAACCCGATCATCCCCGAAAAGGAGAAAGAGCGACTGCTAACAACAGCTGCAGGCATCGAGGTAGACGAACTGTTCGCCCGCTTTCTGCGCCTGGTGTTGCAACATAAAAGGGAGAGCTTGCTGCTCTTCATGGCGCCCATCTACATGGATATGTGTCGCACGGACAAGCACATCACACGCGCACAGTTCAGCACCGCCGTACCTGCCATAGAGCAGACGCGCGCACACGTCGAAGCCCTTCTTCGGGAAAAGACGGGCGGCACCATCGAATTCGTTGGACGTGTGCAGCCGGAACTGATCGGCGGCTTCGTGCTGCGCATCGACAACTATCGGATAGACGCCAGCTACAAAACGCAGCTCAGCAACATCCGTAACCAGCTACTTGAACGTAAATAAAAACAAAGAAAACGTATGACAGACCAAATAAAAGTAAGTGAAGTCTCCGCCCTGCTACGCCAACAACTTGAAGGCATCAACACCGGCATCCAGCTGGAAGAGGTGGGGACCGTGCTGCAAGTGAGCGACGGGGTAGCCCGCATCTACGGGCTCGACCGCGCAGAAGCCAGCGAGCTGTTGCAGTTCGACAATGGGATGGAAGCCATCGTCATGAACCTAGAAGAAGACAATGTCGGGGCTGTATTGCTGGGATCGACAGACCGCATCAAGGAGGGAGACGTGGTGAAGCGCACGCGCCGCATCGCCTCCATCAAAGTAAGCGAACAGATGATCGGGCGGGTAATTGATCCGCTGGGTACACCGATTGACGGAAAGGGGGAGATAGCCGGTCCGTTCTATGAAATGCCGCTGGAGCGGAAAGCGCCAGGCGTCATCTTCCGCCAGCCAGTGAACGAACCGTTGCAGACGGGCATCAAAGCGGTAGACGCCATGATACCCATTGGGCGCGGACAGCGCGAACTAATCATTGGCGACCGCCAGACAGGCAAGACCTCCATCGCCATCGACACCATCATCAACCAACGTGCCAATTACGAAGCCGGACAACCCGTCTTCTGCATCTATGTAGCCATCGGGCAAAAAGGATCGACCGTAGCTGCTCTGGTGAGCACGCTGCGCGAAAAGGGAGCGATGGACTACACGGTTGTGATCAGTGCCACCGCTTCCGATCCGGCAGCGATGCAATATTTTGCCCCCTTTGCCGGAGCGGCCATCGGAGAGTTCTATCGCGACAGCGGACGGCATGCACTAGTCGTGTACGACGACCTGTCCAAACAAGCCGTAGCCTATCGCGAAGTATCACTGATCCTCCGCCGCCCTTCCGGTCGCGAAGCCTATCCGGGCGACATCTTCTATCTGCATTCGCGCCTGCTCGAACGTGCCGCCCGCATCATCAACCAGCAGGAGGTGGCTTGCCAGATGAACGACCTTCCGCAGAGCATGAAGGGGCTGATCCGGGGGGGAGGTTCGCTCACCGCTCTGCCGATCATCGAGACCCAGGCAGGAGACGTATCGGCTTACATCCCGACGAACGTGATCTCCATCACCGACGGACAGATCTTTCTGGAAACCGACCTATTCAATCAGGGAAACCGTCCTGCCATCAATGTCGGCATCTCCGTCTCCCGCGTAGGAGGAAACGCGCAGTTGAAGGCGATGAAGAAGGTGGCTGGCACACTCAAAATAGACCAGGCTCAGTTTCGCGAGCTGGAGTCGTTCTCTAAATTCGGGGGCGAGATGGACGCCATCACCGCCTTCGCCATCGACAAAGGGCAGAAGAACAAACAGCTGCTGATACAGCCCCAATACACACCAATGCCTGTGGAACACCAGATTGCCATCCTCTATTGCGGCACACACGGCCTGCTGAAGAACGTGCCGCTAAATCGCGTGCACGAGTTTGAACGCATGTACATCCAGACCCTAAGCTCTGCGCATCAGAAGGACGTGCTGGACGTATTGAGAGCCGGAAAGATAGACGAAGACGTTACAAAGATATTGGAAGCGACAGCCCAACAGCTGGCAGAAACCTACAAATAATATGGCATCACTCAAAGAAATAAAGATCCGGATTGCCTCCATCCAAAACACGCAGAAGATCACGTCCGCCATGAAGATGGTCTCATCCGCCAAACTGCACCATGCACAGCAGGTAGTAGAACCGATGCGTATGTACAAAGAGCAGCTGACGGACATGCTGAGCGGCGTACTCCGCTTGGAGAGCGACACCGTGCAGCCCTGCACCCAAGCGCGCGAAGTAAAGCAGGTGGCAATCGTTGCCTGCTCGTCCAACACGGGGCTGTGTGGCGCGTTCAATGCAAACATAGGCAGAGAGCTGTCCACACGCATCCACCGCCTCGAGGCGAACAACATCGTCGTCCGTCTCTATCCCGTAGGAAAAAAGATTGACGACGAACTGCAACGGGCGGGCTATCGGACGGACAACCGCTTTGTCGGCATCGGCGACGCCCCTGCCTATGCCGACGCCGCCCGCCTTGCCACGACGCTGATGGAGCTGTTTCTCGCCGGAGAGACAGACCGCGTGGAGCTGCTTTACCATCATTTCAAAAGCAGAGCCGTGCAGACGGTCTGCACGCAGACGCTTCTGCCACTGACCCTCCCCGCGTCAGCCACTGTAGGCGTGGCAACAGACTACCTCGTAGAGCCCTCGGCAGACGAGCTGCTTCACCGCCTGCTGCCCCAAATGCTCAAGCTAGCCCTCTACACCGCCCTGCTCGACACCTCGACAGCCGAACATGCCGCCCGCATGCTTGCCATGCAGACGGCAGACGACAACGCGAACGATCTGATCCGGCAGCTGACATTGCAATACAACAAAACCCGCCAGCAAGCCATCACCAACGAACTGTTGGACATCATGGGCGGTGCCGGAAGGCAATAAAAGGCTGTTTATTTCACCAATAAAAGTAGCCTTGCATTTGGGCTTATTTAGCATAATGAAAGTAGAAGCACCTGTTTACCTCTAAAAGGCGTTAAAAGGACTTATGATTTAGCAGCCTATTCGTTGTTGGAACTGTTTATTTATTCTACCTTTGCCACTTGTTATTGAACAAAATAGTAGGAATAAATAATTACTAATACACGTTTTATAAACAACTAATATTATGGCAGAACTAAAAGAAAAACTTTTCTCAGAATTCGCCCCGGTGTCTACTGAAGAGTGGATGGCGAAAATTACGGCAGACCTTAAGGGGGTTCCGTTTGAGAAAAAGCTTGTCTGGAAGACAGGCGAAGGATTTGATGTAAATCCTTTCTATCGTGCAGAAGACATCGAAGGACTGAAGACGACTACGTCTCTTCCCGGAGAGTTTCCTTATGTTCGTGGAACAAAAAAGGACAATGATTGGAAAGTACGTCAAAACATTGAAGTAACATGCTTCAAGGCAGCCAATGAAAAGGCGCTTGACCTGTTGACCAAGGGTGTTACCTCTCTTGGTTTCATTATTAAAGGGGATGAAGTGAATCCCGAAAATATCGCGACATTATTAAAAGGTATTTGCCCCGAATCAGTAGAGTTGAACTTTAAAACTTGCAACTGCAAGGCTGTAAAGCTTATTGACATTCTGGCTGACCAGTTGAAAGGTGCTGACCTTAGCAAATGTTTCGGTTCTGTAAATTACGATCCGTTCAAAAAACCGCTGGTTAAAGGACGTGACGCAGGAGACTGGGTAAAAGCTGCCGCCGCTGTGCTCAAAGCAGGCAGAGCACTGCCCCGTTACAAAGTATTAGCCGTGAACGCATTCTACCTGAACAATGCAGGTGCGTATATCACGCAAGAACTAGGTTACGCCTTGGCTTGGGGTAACGATCTGATTGCAAAACTATCTGAAGCTGGCTTTGATGTAGATGAAGTAGCAAAGAAGATCAAATTCAATTTCGGCATCAGTGCAAACTACTTTATGGAGATTGCCAAGTTCCGCGCCGCTCGTTGGTTGTGGGCTGAAATTGTAGCCGCTTACGCACCTAAATGCAAACACGAAGA
>JAVVRI010000032.1:0-21055 GCA_036654795.1 Tannerellaceae bacterium | reverse complement strand
AAAAGAAAATAGTTGATCAGAAATCACACGTTTCACATGAACTAACAGAGTGACAGATAGATGGGGATGTGAAACGTGGAATATTAATTCTTAAATCCGTATTGAATAACCTGATAATGATGATTACGAAACCATTGGAGCACTCTTTAGGGAAATCCATCTGGGGGTAAAAGAACTGACCGTTGTTGAAGCAATCTGGGAGACCAATGATAATCTAAAATACATTTTTTCTCATCAACTTTGTAATAAAAATAGTTTTTCTCCGACTATAAAGTAAAGATTAAACAAATGAAGTCAAACAAATGAAGTCAAACCAAAAAGAATTTTTAAAGATATTATCTGCTTACCAAAGAATTATCCATAAGGTAAATCAGGTATATTTTAAGTCGAAAGCTGACAAGGACGACAACTTTCAGGAAGTCGTCTACCAGCTTTGGCGTTCTTTCCAATCGCTGCAAAACAAAGAAAAGCCAGCCTCATGGATTTATGCAGTAGCGATAAACACATCCATTTCAAAGGTCAGAAAAGATAGCCGACTTGAGTTTCGTGATTCCGTTCCCGATATTGAAATAGTTGACCCTTATGAGCAACAGGAACATAGCGAAAATTACCAAAGACTTCTAAATGCTCTCTATAAACTGAATGAAATAGATAAATCTATCATGCTGCTTTACATGGAAGATTATAGTTACGAAGAGATTGCTGAAATAGTCGGAATGCTCCCCTCTAATATCGGTGTAAAGATTTACCGTCTTAAAAGTCAATTACAGAAACAATTAAAAAAATAAGCACTATGGAAACAAATGATGTTAAAGATATTTGGAAAACAGGAGTAGAAGAAAACATTCAATCGTACTCCGAAGAAGAACTAAACGAAATGGTTGTCAAGTCTGCAAGGAAATCAATTAAGGCAATATATCCCGGAATCATTTTTCGGTTCGTTATAATTGCCATTATTGTATATATTTCTAGCACCTTGATTTCGGGTAAACACAGTGCAGAACGCATGCTCATAGATTTGGGCGCATTAATGATACTATCTGTCTCTTATTTTTTCTGGGAACGCTCTGCTTTCAAAATGCGAAAATATACCAATGGAATGCCTATAAAAGAATGGTTAGAGTATCGGATAAAAGAAGTTGAAAAATGTATAACATATAGAGTTAAATATAATTGGATTGTATTTAGCTGCTCTTTTCTATTAGCAATAGTTTTCTATGTCTTATACCAAATAGAGGCAAATGTAACTCCCAACATACTAAACATTATTGTTATTCCAATTGGGATCTTCATTTACCTTTTGATAGTGGCACGCTCCTTAAATCGGAATTACCGGAAAACTATCCGTGAACTAAAAGATCTGTATAAACAATTTGAAGATTCAAACGAATAAAAGTGAAAACAAATAGAATTCTATTTCATTGGCTATTAAACAAAAAGTTGAGGTTGATGAATGATTAACCTCAACTTTTTATACCTTTGCACTTAAAGAAACAGATATAAACTGTGCTATTCAAATACTTATGTTACTAGAAGCGATGAGTTGGGAATAAACCCGCTTTGGTAATTGTAGTTGAAAGGAGGGGGAAGAGATGGGATAATATCCACTTCTTCCCCTTGCTTATATCTGTTAGTGCATATGCCCTCCTCGCATCATCCCGTGACCGGGGCGGCCCATGTTTACGTCGGAAGAGGTGGCGCCGCCTTTGAAGATGCTGAAGCGGTAGATGAAGTGAACCATGAAGTAGCTGTTCAGCGTGTTATACTCCGTGTCGCGCGTATAGTTCGCCGTTACGCTACGCGAGATGTTGCTGCGTTGTTGCAACATGTCGTAGATCTTGAAGCGGAGCGTGCCCTGATTGTTTTTGAGGAATGTCTTCGAGGCGGAAGCGTTCCATAACACCTCCTTTTGCTGGAAGCCATCGGTATAACCGGAGTTGGTGGAGTAGGTGATGTCGCTTTCTATCTTGAAATTGAGCGGCAGGTAAATAGCAGTCGTACCTCCTACGCCGTAGTTGAACGTCTGCTGATCCTTCTGTGCCTGCAGGCTGTTCGTGCTGCTGTTATATCGAATGTTGCCGTTGATGCCTAGGTCGATCAGGTCGGAACGGAAGTCCAATCTCGCCCGTTCCATCAAGGTCAGGTTCTTGTTCGTGTTCTTTTCGGCATTGATGAAGCCATTGGCGTTGGCAAAGGAGGCCATCGTCATGGAGCTAAGCGTAAACTTTTTGTTTCGTAGCGGCATATTGAACATGCCACGTACATTGGCATTGTAATTCCCATTCACATTCTGATAGGAGGTCACTTTGCGCCCGCTATTGTCTTTGTCGTAGGTGGAGAAGCTGACGATGTCGTTCACGATGTAGCTGGCATGTGCCATAATCATTACCGCGCGTTGCTTTTCGGGGGCGAAGCTTTGGAAGCGGATAAAAAGGTTGTTGCTATAGAGCGGATTCAGGTCGGGGTTACCAATCGTGATGTTCAGCGGATTCGAAAGGTCGGCCACGGGTTGCAGTTGCGTCATGCTTGGCTGGCTGGTACGTCCGCTGTAGATGATGCGGAGGTTGGTACGCTTGTCGAAGATGTAGTTGAACTGTGCCATGGGCGAAACGTTCACCACGTTGCGCTTCATCTCGCTCAGCGTGCTGTCGCCGATGAAGTTTACGCTCTTGCTATAGGATGGATCGAGGTTTACACCGATTGTGTAGTTATATTTTGCCCGCTGTGCCTTGAAGCTGAGGCTGGCACGTTGGTTGATGAAGTCGTTGCGATAGCTCTTGCTATAAGCCGTGTCCAGCTCTGTATACTCGCCGCCATCTCCTTTATTGAAGGAGTTCTTGAGCGACTCCTGTTTGCGTTGGCTGAAGCTGTAGGTGGCTTGTAGGAAGTTGTTATGTCCGATTGGCTCCACCCACGACAGGTAAGCGCGATAGTTGTAACTGTTGTTGTCGTAGCGAAACTGCTGGTCGATGGTGGTATTCTTCTGGTTTGCCCCCAGCTGGTAATAGTCCGTGTTTGAGTAGTTCAGTCCGTCGCTATAGGAGTCGCTATATCCACCGGAGAGCGAGGCGCTGAACACGCGCCCTTTGTTGTTTAGCTTGCGGCTGAACTCCAGTCTTGCCGAGAAGTCGTAACCCTCCCCTTCGGAAAGGTAAGTGGACTGTCCGGCGTTCACCGTGTCGCGGTCGGCATTCAGCGTGTTGTAGCTGCTATATTCTGAACTCGACGTCCGGCTGTATCCGAAGTCAGGGCTGAAGATGATCTGCGTCAGCGTGTCCGGCTTCCATTCCATGCGGAAGTTGACGCCCACGTTGTCGCTCTTGCGGTTGCTGATGCTCGTGTCGCTGTCGTAAGAGGTACTGTCGCCCGGCAGGATGTTTTGTGTGTTACTTTTGCTCTTGGCGTCGTTGTCGGAATGGGAGTAACGACCGTTTCCGCCCAATGTGATGAGGGGGTTAAACTCCTTGCTGAAGTTGAGCCCCGCGTTGCCACTGCTGGTGATGCCATTACCGCTACCACCACCCCGGCGTCGTCCGCCGCCCATGCCACCCATTCCACTAAACATTGTGGAGGCCAAGTCGGAGAATCCCATATTGTTTGTGTTGTTCAACCCGCCCATAAAGGTCACCTGATCATTGTTGATAAAGCGGTTCACCATCGCGTTTGCTTCGTATCGATCCTTACTACCGTAGCCGGCGAAGGCGTTACCAAACCATCCCTGCTTCATGCCGGGCTTGACGGTCAGATTAATAACCGTCTCCTCCTCACCATCGTCGAAACCGGTCATCACGGACATGTCGCTCTTCTTATCCAGCACCTGCACCTTCTCTATCATCTTGGCCGGCAGATTTTTCGAGGCTACCTTCGGGTCGTTGGAGAAGAACTCCTTGCCGTCTATCATCACCTTTTTGATCTCTTTTCCGTTCACCGTCACCTTTCCCTCACTGTCTATCTCCACGCCGGGCATCTTCTTTAGTAAATCTTCCAGCACTGAGCCTTCGGCTACTTTGTAAGAGTCGGCGTTATATTCCATCGTGTCGTTGCGCACCACCACTTCGGCTGCTTTCCCGATCACGACTGCTTCGCCCAACTGGATAGCACCATCGCCCAGTTCCAGCTTACCCAGCTTGACGGGGTTCGTCTTTCCCGTAATCTGCAACGGTTGATAGAGCGGCTCGAATCCGACGAAGGAGACGTGCAGCAGGTAGGCGCCCTTCTTGACATTCTTCAGCGCAAAGCTACCATCCTTGGCTGTGACTACGCCGCCTATGAGCGTACTGTCTTTTCCGCTAAGCAATCGTACGGTCGCCTGCTCAATGACCTCTCGGTTGGTCTGCTCTATAACTGTGCCAATAACTGTTACTCCGTTTTGCTGCGCCACTACCGGCAAGGCAAGGAGAAGGAGAAAGAGTGCTAAAAGATATTTACCCAATTTCATAACAAAGTGTCTTACGTTTTTTATCTAACGTGAGGATAGACAGCGAAAGCAAGGGTAAGTTTAATAAGGCGGCACGGGATTTTTCTTTTTTAACTTAGCGCTTGTCTTTGAGGGTGGATGGATGGTTGCTGTTTTACTTAAGTTTTATCGATTAGTATGCATTTCTTTAGTATAAAGATAAGGAATCATTCATAGGCTGACAGTTGTCGGCTTATAGACCGACAGCTGTTAGCTTATAAGCCGACAACTGTCAATTTATAGACCGACAGTTGTCGGCCTATAAATTAAAAGCATTAAAATGACTAATAGATAATAGAAAATTCGGTTGACTAATGGTAAGTAACCGACTACTTATTTGGTGCATAGCGGGGTGGAGAACGTTCTTATGGTGTTGGTGAGTCTGCTTCTTTCGAATGAAAGTTGTTGTTGCTTTTTTTGTATAGTTGAGGGGATACGCCTACAATCTTTTTGAACGAACGGCTGAAATAGGCCGGATCAGAATATCCCAGTCGGTAGGCTATTTCGGCTATCGGCTGGTTGTTGTTGTCGTGCAGAAGAAGTTTTGCCTTATTCATTTTATAGGAGAGGATGTAATCGTTAGGCGTCATGCCGGTGATTTCTTTGATTTGGTTGAATAGGGTAGTCCTTCCTACTTCCAGCTCCTTGCTCCATAGGCTGATGTCGAAAGCTGTATTGTCCAAATTCTTTTCGATGACGCGTGTTGCTGCGTCCAGAAACATCTGCTCGCTGTTATTCTTTGCCATCAAATCGGAGGGTTGTTCTACGATTTCTGCGCTGTATTTTCCTTCGATGTTTCTCCTATTTCGTATCAAGCTGTTGCTGCGTTGCAATAATAGTTCCATCTGAAACGGCTTTACGATGTAATCATCGGCGCCGGCGCGTATGCAGAGTAGCTTTTGCTCGTTCGACGGGTTGGAGGTGATGAGCAAAATAGGAATACTTAGCGTTTCGATGTTCGACTTAAGCATTTTGCATAGTTCGATGCCTGAAATGCCCGGGACGGTAATCTCGCAGAATATGATGTCCGGATGTTCGGTGGTTGCCAAGGTGTAGCCTTCGTCTCCATCGCGAGCTTCCACTATCCTGTAGGCAAACGAAAAGGTTTCTTTTATTATATTTCGGATATCTTCGTTTTGGTCAATAATTATCAGAGTATATGGCGAGGTGCTTTCATCTGTTTCTGCTGTTCCTTCATTTTCGTCGGACTCCTTTTCGTCGGGCAAGGAGAGTTCTTCCTTTTCTGTATCGTTGAATGTTAGAAGTTGCGTGATCAGATGTTGCATGTAGAGTGCTTGTTTGACGACTTTGCCGATTCGTCCTTTGCCAATGGTGTTTTGCTCTGCTGATAGGGTGTTGAGCAGGGTGATGATCACAGTAAGCGGACCTCTCAACTCGTTAGATATGTTTGTCAGGAAATCAATCTTCTCCTGCTCTGTTCTCAAGGAAGTTCTGAGACGCGTCTTCGTTTTATTAAATAGATAGAGCCATCTGGTGGCAAAGAATAGGAGGATGCCGTAAAGTATCCATGCTTGCCATGCGAACCAGAAAGGAGGCTGTATGTGAATCTCCAGCGTTGTTGCTTTTTGTGGGTTTTCTACTTCGCGTACGGTTAGCTTATATGTGCCGGGGCGTAGTGAAGAATAGGTGATGGTTTTATCTTTTGCCGAGATCCATATTTTGTCTAACCCCTCCATCTTGTATTCGTAGGTGGTATAGTTGGATAGTACGTAGTTTGTTGTGGTAAAGGTCAGGCTGAGTGTGTTCTGATTGTAGGGCAGAGTGATCTGCTTTGTGAAAGAGATTTCTTTGCTTAATAGTTCGGAAGTGTTTGGGCTGATTGTCTGATTGTTCACCGTTAGGGTGGAGAAAAGGAGCGAATAGTTGTCGGTTTGCTGATTGATGTCATGCTCGTTAAATGAAAAAAGGCCATATAGCGCACCTACGTATATCCTATTGTTGTAGGGTGAAACGTAGATGCCGCAATCTGTTCCAAGGCCACTTATCTGATGTAAGTCATTCAGGTGGATATGGTAGGCCGAGGCTGCTTTCTTGTTTACGGATACGTCAATGATGGACACGCCTTTGTCTGTTGTTACAATCAGATTACCAAAGTTTGACATTACGATGTTATAACAAATATTACTCATCAGCAAATGCTTCTCCTTAGCGTATGATTCGAATGTGTTTTTCTCATTATTATATTGCAGAATACCGGAATTGAGGGTGGACATGAAGAGCCCATTCTTGCTATTGCCGCATATCGCGTTGATGGCACTGGGTATTTTGCTGTCTTTTTGTAAGCCGTTGCCATATCTATGTAGCAGTTTCTGTGTGTTTAGGTCGATAAGAATCAGACCCTCTTCTAAGGAGGATACCCAAAGCCTGTTTTTATCATCAATATAAATGCTCCGTATATTGCCTGTGCATTTTTGCCGTAGTAGGCTGTCGTCTAACAGATAGTCTATTGCGAGCGTTTGCCTGTTCATTTTTAATAGTCCGTCTTGTGATAAGAGTACCAGCATATCTTCTTGGTAGGGGATCATATTTTCAATAGTCGATTGGTGCATATTATTCAGTAAGGGCGAATCTATGTTTTTTAAAGCATTTGTCTTCTTGTCCAGATAGATTAGCTTTTCCCGGTAGGTACTGATGAATAGTCTGTTGAATTGATTGTCAAACCATAAGGCTCGTATTTTATTGTTTGGCAGTGGGTATGTTTGAGTGGTAATATGCCGTATGCTGTTGTTTTGAAGGATGTTGACGCCACTTCCTTCGCTTGCGACGTAGAGGTTGTTCTCGTTATCCTCCACCATGGAGCCTATTACGACACCGTGTAGTCTGTTTTCTACGTTTTCGTCACATCTATAGTAGGTCAGGTTGTCCACGTCCATGTTGATGTAGCGGATGTCTCCATAATAAGGACCGATCCAGAGTGTTCCCTGCCTGTCCACCAAGAGTGCTGTTATAGGCGATTCTGCCATCAGTGGTTCTTTTGTCAAGATTTTTGGAGAACTATCCGGTTGGCAGTTTGCTTTGTAAATGCCGGTAATTGTACCAATCCATACATTTCCATTCTTGTCTTCCGCAAAGCAGTGTATGTCGGATGCAAACGTTTTATTATTGAGCATAATGTTCCTCACCTCACCTTTGGACGAAACAACGCCAGATTGTTGTTTGGTGGTTCCAAACCATAATTGGCGGTTCGAGTCGAGGTATTGTGTGAATATGTCTTTGTCTTTGCAAACGGCGTTTACTATCTTTCGCTTACTAAGGTCAATCTTAAATAATCCGGATGTGGTACCTACCCAAAATTCATTTGCATTGATCGCTGTGAGTTGCCTTATCTTTAGTTTACTGTCTGTGAATAACTCCTTCTTGATGCCTGATTTTTGATCGTACTTGTAGATGGAATGATTTTCTGCGAGATAGAGTTCGTTGTTATATACACAAATATGGGTTGCTGTTAGATCGGTTAGCGTAGGGTGTCCGCTTAGTAAATCAACGAATACAACCTGCTTTTCGGCCAAGAGAAATACTGTCGCTTTGTTTCCGCAAAGTGCATGAATATTAGAATCCTCAAGTGAGGGGAAATATTTCGAGATGTGAATCACTTTCGTGTTTTTTCCGTCAAAGCAATTTATTGCATCGTTACCAAACCACATTCTGCCGAAAGGATCTTGCCAAATGGATATGGCTGATGGCTGAGACAAGCCATCTTTTATTCCCAGACTGCGAAAGTATAATTCCTTTCCATGTGCGTCATTGGGGAAAAAGACTAGTATTATGCAAATAAAGATCAACCAAAACTTACTCATTATTGTGATTTATTAGACGTTTGGGTTACAAAGATATTGAATAATATGTAAGTATAGTACAAATAACAGGTGAAATTGTACGCGTGTATTTTAATAATCTGTTAAATACAAATAGTATACGATGTGTAAGTGTATCTGTTCTCTATTTTTGCAACTCTATTTGGGAATATTAATTAATTGTATGTTTAATTAAAATTGTTATTATGTTTAAACTTTACAAACCCGTCAGTTCGTTACTGCTGATGACTGCTTTGGTTTCTCCTCTGCGTGTTACTGCTGCGGAAGGATTTATTACGGAAACGACTGATGTTACTCAGCAAGCAGGAAAAGTAACCGGCACAATTGAAGATGACCTAGGCTCAGTAGCCGGAGCGTCAGTAGTCGTGAAAGGAACTACTAATGGTACAATTACCGACATGGACGGCAAATTTACATTGGATGGTGTGAAAAAGGGGGATGTTATCATGATCTCCTTTATTGGTTACGCCAATAAGGAGGTTAAGTATGAAGGACAAGCTTCTTTGCAAATTAAACTAAAAGAGGATGCACAAAAACTAGACGAAGTGGTGGTTACTGCTTTGGGTATCAAAAAAGATGCCAAGAAACTAGGTTATGCTATTAGTACGATTGCCGCTGGCGACCTTGTGAAGACAGGAACACCAAACTTTGCAACTTCACTTTATGGTAAAGCATCGGGTGTTCGTATTCAGGCAGCACCAGGAGGTAGTACATCTGCTGTATCTATTAATGTACGTGGTATGAGTTCTATTACTGGATCGAACCAACCTTTAGTGATTGTGGATGGTGTGCCTATTCGTAATGGGGATGCAAACAAAGATGGTTACTGGACTGACCAGCGTGTAAATAGTAATGGATTAGTAGATATCAATCCTGAAGACATTGAGAATCTATCCATTCTTAAAGGTGCTTCTGCATCAGCTTTATATGGTTCTGAGGCTGCGAATGGTGTAGTTATGATTACAACTAAAAGCGGTAAAGGTTCTACGGGTATTGGGGTTGACTTTAATGCTACATTAACAGGAGACTGGGTAGCTTACATGCCTGAAATGCAAACAACATTTGGCCCTGGTGTAGCTGTAACAAGCCGTACAGCAGGTTACGAACGTGACAATGGCGGTTTTTGGCAACGCACATTGGATAATGGGCAAACTGTAAAAAGTGTACGTACGGCTACTGCACAGTTTGGTCCGAAGTATGATGGTAGCGATGTCTATTATTGGGATGGAACAATGCGTAAATACGATGCCATATCTGCCAATCCATGGAAAGATATTTTCCGTACTGGTTTTAATCAGACATATAACTTGGCTATTACACAAGGAACAGAAAAAGGAAATATGCGTTTTTCTTATACCTTTGCTGATAACACACCTACGCAGTATAATAGTACGTACAACAAACATAATTTCAGTTTAAATGGTAGTTATTCTCTGAATAAAAATCTAAAACTTGATTATACTGTTAACTATATGTTGCAAAGTATTAAGAATCGTCCGTATCGTATCAATCGTTTAACGAACAACTTTGGTGGTATGTTTGGTTCATTTGAAGATATAGCTTTGATGCGCGAGTCAACTGTGACCAGTCTGGGTTATCTGAATGTGCCTAATACAAAAGAAAGTTTGACACCAAACGAATCGTATGCTTGGGAACAAGCTTCTTATGGTGGCTTGATTAAAGAATATTTTTGGAATATCTACGGAAAGGAGCAATTCGAAAAGAATAATCGTTTGATTGCCAGTGTTACTCCAAGTTGGAAGATTATCGATGGTTTAACTCTTCGTGGACGTATGTCTACCGACTTGACTGTGGATAAGATTGAAAACATGAATAAAACGGAAAAACCAATTGCTTTTGGTACCTATACCGGTGAATATGGCTTGACAAATAAGAAATATGAGATCTACTATGGAGATGTCATGTTGATGTTTGACCGGACATTCGCTGAAAAATGGGGCGTCAATGTTAACCTTGGTTGGCAGGCTCGTCAAGAAAGTTATTATAAATCTAACGTTTCTACGAATGGTGGTCTATCTATTGAAAACTGGTTCTACCTGAATGCTAGTAAAGATAAGGCGAATGCAAATATGGGCAAATCTGATTTTCTAAAAAGTGCTTTTTTAGCTACTGCAAGTGTCTCATACAGTAATTTTGCTTATTTGGAAGCTACATTCCGTCAGGAAAAAACTTCTACTTTGGCAAAAGGCAACAATTCCTTCTTCTATCCATCTGTGAATGCCAGTTTCATTTATACCGAAGCATTCAAAGAAAAGATGCCTAGCTGGTATGATTATGGTAAAGTACGTGTGTCTTGGGGTATTGTAGGTAATGCACCAGAAATCTACAAAGCAGCACAAGCTTATGAGCAAAACAGCATCAGTGGTTTTATATACAATCAGATACCGGAAACATTAGGAAATGAAAAGATTCGTCCGGAAGAAAAACATGAGATTGAAGTTGGTTTGGAAAACAAGTTCTTCAATAACCGTTTAGGCTTTGAGCTCTCTTTTTATACGAATACCACGAAGGATCAGATTCTGCTAACAACTATTCCACAATCAGCAGGAGGTAGTTCAATCCTGCAAAATATTGGAGAGTTGAAGAATAAAGGTTTTGAAATGTCATTGTATGGTACACCTATTCAAACAAAAGAATGGCGTTGGGATATACGTGGAAACTTTGCCATCAACCGTAATAAAATCTCTAAATTAATGGATGGACTGGATATCCTCCAACATTCCAATATAGATGGTGGGGCAGTTTCTGTTGAGTCACATGTTGGCGAACCGATGGGGGACATTTATGCTTATGCTCCAGAACAGGATGAGCAGGGGAATGACATTGTAAATGAAAACGGTTTTTACAAACTGACGAAGGAGCGTGTGAAAGTTGGTAACGCAATGCCTAAAGTAACTGGTGGTTTAAGTACCTCTCTTAGCTATAAGAACTTTTTCTTGGATGCTAGTTTTGACTTCCGTATTGGCGGTGCTGTAGTCAACACTCCTTATCAATATATGATGGGACGTGGTAACTTAGTTCAGTCTATGGACTCTCGAGACGCAGAACACGGTGGCCTTAGTTATTATTTCGAAGGAAACGATCCATCAACAGGAAATTGTGTTCCTATTCAAACGGGTACTGCCCCTAAAGGAGAAAAGATATATGATAATGGTATGATTCTGCCGGGTGTAAGACCTGATGGCTCTGCTAATAATACAATTATTCCTGCTGACAAGTTCTATAATCAGACTTATAATTGGGGAACAGATGCTCCTACTTATTATTCACATTCTATCTTTGATAATACTTATATCAAATTACGTGAGTTGTCCTTAGGATATTCTTTACCGAAGGCTCTTATCGGCAAGTTTGCTTGTCGTAACCTGACTGTGTCTGTATTCGGACGTAACCTATTCTATTTGTATAAGAACTTACCGGCATTTGACGCTGAAGCAACGGACGGTACAACTTGGACTTCTCAAATAGAAATCGGTGGTTCAACGGCAACTACTCGCTCGTTCGGTGTATCATTACGCGCTAGCTTCTGATAATCGTGATAAGCAAACAGAAACATATATATATAAAACAAAATCAAAATGAAACATATATCATCTATACTTTTGGGTTGTACGGCGCTATTGTCTTTTGCGGCATGTAGTGATTCAGATTATACTGACCGTTATCTTGATCCATCTAAAACAACGACCGTATCATGCGAAAAGCTGATGACGGGTATTTTTAAGGCGGGTAATGATTACACATACGCAACCTATTATCGTTTATGGTCATTCGATAATGGTCTGATTGCACGTTTTGCTCAAACGCTTGGTTTTACCAATTCGGATGGTCGTTATTTGGCTTCTGATGGGTACATTAACGATCGATGGGTAAACTTTTATAAGATCATAGCTCAATATAGAATTTTGGAAAAGACATATAACGAGTTGCCGGATGTAAAGAAAGCAGACTATGAACCAACACTGCTCATATCTAAAATATTTATGTACGACCATATGCAACAATTGGTGGATATGTGGGGCGATATTCCTTTTAAGGAAGCAGGTTATTTGGGTATAACCGGAGATATTGCAGGCTCATATCCTTCTTATGATAAAGCCGAAGATCTATACAAAATGATGATGAGCGACCTAAAAGAGGTGAATACCAAAATAGCAGGTTTAAACTCTTTGTCTACTTTAACTTTATCGTACTTGAAAGCGCAGGATTATATTAATGGAGGAGACTTGGGAATATGGAGGAAATACGCAAATGCTCTTCGTCTACGTATGGCTATGAGGGTTGCAGATCATGGCTCTTTGGCTGAAGAAGGAAAAGCTGTGATCAGTGAAATTCTTTCTGATCCAGCAACATACCCGTTGCTGGAGGACAATAAAGAGTTCATTCGAGTTGCTTCTGATAATGATGGCTTCAAGGCTGAAAAGCATGTACGAGATGGCTTTGAAACATCTGGTAGAGGATTAGCTTCTTATGAAGTAATTAGTCGTCTAAAAGGAGACCCTCGCTTAGATATTCTATACGCTAAGAATAAGGAAGGTAATTATGAAGGCCTGAATACTCATGACGATTATAGTAAGCAGCAACCTTTGTACGAACGTCCGTTGGCACAAGGAGGTAACTTTTATTCAGCTGTTGATACAGCAACGGTTAGTCGTAATAATGATTATCCGGGTATTATTCTGATGCCTTCAGAAGTTGAGTTTATCAAAGCAGAGGCTTATCAGAAAGGATACGCATCGGGTAATGCAAAAGAAGCTTTTGAATCAGGAATAGCAAAATCAATTGAATTTTGCTATAATTTGAATGCAAAAGCAACATTTAGCGATCCGACACCCTCACCTTCTAAAGCTGAAATAGCCGTTTATGCTACAAAATTATGGAATGATGCTAGTGATAAATTAGTCGCTATTCAAACTCAGAAATGGTTAAGCTTCGGATATTTCCAGCCTATACAAGCTTGGAATGAAATACGTAGAACCGGTGTCCCGGCACTCTACTTCCAAAAAGATGTAACCTCTTCTATTTGTCAGGAAATTCCTAACAGATTGCGTTATCCGATCAGTGAACGTAATAATAATCCAAAGTATCAGACGATGCAAAGTGATGATACTTATTATAGAAAAATGTTCTGGGCTAAATAATCATTCTAAAACGGGAACGTGTTTTGATTCTATATAGATAAATGATTCAGTTCATGTCTAATAAAAGATCTAAATATTGAGTCTGTTTCACATTACTGATGGCGATAAAGACTGCTGCGGAGTAATTCGTGGCAGTCTTTTTATATAAACGATTAATACTTTTTAATAATGAAATATATAACACCTTTGTTTCTGTTTATATTTGTTTCTACCCTTACTTTTGCCCAGCAACGGGAGGTCCTGTCGTTGGATAGAGGTTGGCGCTTTCATCAAGGAGATATTCCTTTTCCTGTGATTAAAGGACATTCGGCTTCGTATAGTAATGCAAAAGCCAGCAAAGCTTGGGGTGCCGCGGCTCCAAACTATGATGATAGTGACTGGCGTTTGGTCGATGTGCCGCATGATTGGGCTGTTGAGCAAGGCTTTAATCCAGAAGCTAATCTTTCCCAAGGGTATCGAAATCGTGGGTTGGGTTGGTATCGACGTAAATTTGAAGTGTCATCAGCTGATAAAGGGAAACATTTTGAGTTGCAATTGGACGGTATCGCTACCTATTCTACCGTCTGGGTTAATGGTACTTTGTTACATCGTAACTGGTGCGGGTACACCTCTTCTTATATTGATATTACTCCTTATGTCACCTATGATGGTCAGGCAAACACTATTGCTGTGCGTGTGGATGCCGATGCACAGGAGGGATGGTGGTATGAAGGCGCGGGTATCTATCGTCATGTTTGGCTGGTGAAGCGTTCGCCTATCCATATCAAAACGGACGGCGTTTTTGCTCATCCCGTAAAGCTTGAAGCAAACAATTGGTCTGTTCCTGTTGAACTATCTCTTTATAATTCAGGGAAAGAAACAGAAGAGGTTGAAGTATTGATAACTTTGCTTGATGCCAATCACCGGTTGGTAGCGAGTACAACAAAGCAAGTGTCTGTTCCATTCCTTCTTGACACTATGCTGACGGCTGAGTTGTCGGTTCAGGATCCGGCTATTTGGGATGTAGACCATCCTACTTTATATACCGTACAAACTCAATTGAAGCAAAAGGGGGTGCTAATGGATGAGGTAAGTACTCGCTGTGGTTTCCGAACAACCCGTTTCGATGAGAATACAGGATTCTATCTAAATAACAAACATCTGAAGATAAAAGGGGTCTGTAATCATCAGGATCATGCTGGTGTAGGTGTTGCTGTGCCTGATGCACTCTGGAGGTTTCGTCTGTTGAAATTAAAGGAAATGGGAGTAAATGGCTACCGTTGTGCGCATAACCCGCCTTCCAAAGAGTTTTTGGATGCTTGCGATAGTATAGGTATTCTGGTAATGGACGAGAATCGAGTATTTAATACATCGCCGGAACACGTACGCCAACTTCAGTGGTTGATTAAGCGCGATCGTAATCATCCTAGCATTATTCTGTGGTCTATTTTCAATGAAGAACCTATGCAGGGAAGCGAGAATGGCTATGAAATGGTGTTGCGTATGAGTCGTGTGGTAAAGCAACTAGATGCTACTCGTCCTGTCACGGCAGCTATGAATGGAGGTCTTTCTGCCCCCATCAATGTGTCGCAAGCAGTAGACGTAGTAGGCTTTAACTATCAACAATGGGCTTATGACCAATTTCATAAGGACAATCCAACGATGAAGTTGACGAGCTCAGAAGATGTTTCTGCTTTTCAGGTTCGTGGTGAATATAAGACGGATATGGCTAATAATATTATTGATTCCTATGACACGGAGAGTGCTGAATGGGGCTTAACGCATCGTCGTGGATGGAAAGAGGTAGCTGAACGTCCTTATTTGGCAGGTTGTTTTGTTTGGACAGGTTTCGATTATCGGGGTGAGCCTACTCCTTTCAGGTGGCCTTCTGCCGGATCATTCTTTGGTATTATGGATCAGTGTGGCTTCCCTAAAATGGCTTACTATTTGCATCAAGCGCAGTGGGTGGACGATCGTCCTATTTTGAACATTGTGCCTCATTGGAATTGGCCGACGGATAGTATTGGCGAAAAGATAAAGGTGATGACTCTTACAAACGCTGACAGCGTGAAATTACTATTAAACGGTAAAATAATAGGAACTGAAAAGGTGGATAAATACGAAATGAATACGTTTTATGTCCCCTATAAGCCTGGACGTTTGGAAGCAATTGCTTACAAATCAGGTAAAATATATGCTAAACATCAAATAGAAACAACAGGACGTCCGGTAAAAGTACGCCTTACCCCTGATCGTTCGGTTTTAAAGAATGATGGGTGCGATGCGCTTCCTGTTACCGTAGAAGTGGTCGATGGCAAAGGTCGTCATGTACCGACAGCCAACCTGCCCATTACGTTTCGAATTGAGGGTTCTGGCCGGATTATTGGTCTAGGCAATGGTAATCCCAACTCGCACGAATTGGAAAAGGGAAACAAACGAAACTTGTTCAATGGTTATGCGCAGGTCATCATCCAAAGTTTGCCGGAAGGAACAGAGCCGATCCGGTTAACTGCCATAGCGGACGGTGTGATGGCTGCAATCCTTGAATTACCATTGACTTCCGTATCGCCAGTCCCATCCATTAAAGCAGTAGATCCTTTTATCGTGATAGATCGTTGGAAAGTATCACCACAATACGTCAATCGCCCAGATCCCAATATACAGTTGTCAGACAATGATATGAACAGTTGGGAATCCATTAAGACGGGAGTATTGTATACTCAGAAGCAATCTGGACACACGATCTTTCGGACAAAATTTACGCCTTTTATTGCGCACCGAAAGACGGGTGGACAGTTTTTGTTGAAGCAAGTGAAGGGTGCAGTTGAAGTCTGGTTGAATGGTGTGATGATAGCTTCAAAACAATCGGTGGCAAGCGAAGATATGATCATTACATTCGGTCCATTGGTAGGAGAACAGACGTTGAATCTGCTATTTAAAGGAAAGGCAGACGAAACGATAGGCGTCGGTAGTTCGGCTCAGATCGTTTATTAAGTACTTCGTCCGGATGCCCTGCCCTGCTGTGAGTCCGTTTTTGTAGCCAAGACGCATGATTATATATAAAAGGTTACATTAAAACAGATAGAAAGTTCTATATTTGTGTCAAAAGAGACAATATGTATGGAAATATTCAGTAGTTTGATCAGTGGGGTGAATGACATCTTATGGTCGTATGTGCTTATTGTTATGTTGTTAGGGTGTGCCGTCTGGTTTACGTTGCGGACGCACTTTGTTCAGTTTCGTATGATTGGCGAGATGGTTCGGCTATTGTGCGATTCGGCGGGTAAAACGGCCGGTAAAGAGAAGCATATTTCCTCTTTTCAGGCCTTTGCCGTCTCTCTGGCCAGTCGGGTAGGGACGGGCAATTTGGCGGGAGTGGCTACGGCTATTGCCGTGGGCGGTCCCGGTGCCATCTTTTGGATGTGGGTGATTGCTTTAGTCGGTGCGTCGAGTGCCTTTGTGGAGTCTACACTGGCTCAATTATATAAGACAAAAGGGAAGGATTCGTTTGTCGGCGGCCCTGCTTATTATATGGAAAAGGGGTTGGGACTACGCTGGATGGGGGTCTTTTTTGCGGTTCTTATCTCTGTTACTTTTGGTTTTGCTTTCAACACGGTACAGAGCAACACGATCTGTGCTGCTTGGGAAGGGGCTTTTGGTTTCGATCATACGATGGTGGGAGTGGTGCTGACGGTACTTACGCTGCTTATTGTTTTCGGTGGAATCCAGCGTATTGCGCGGGTGAGCAGTGTTCTTGTGCCCGTTATGGCGTTGGGATATGTCTTTTTGGCGCTGACTATTGTTCTCTTTAATATCCGGCAGTTGCCGGGCGTGATCGAACTGATTGTCAGTAGTGCTTTTGGCTGGGAGCAGGCACTTGGCGGCAGCGTCGGGGCGGCACTGATGCAAGGCATCAAGCGCGGGCTGTTTAGCAACGAGGCGGGGATGGGCTCTGCACCAAATGCGGCGGCAACGGCTTATACTTCTCATCCGGTGAAGCAGGGGCTTATCCAGGCATTGGGCGTTTTTACGGATACCTTAATTATATGTACTTGCACGGCTTTTATTATTCTTTTCAGCGGAGTGCCGCTGGATGGCTCGGTGAATGGCGTCCAGTTGACCCAGCAAGCTTTGACGAACGAGGTGGGAAGTATGGGCGGTGTCTTTGTGGCGGTTGCTATCTTCCTGTTTGCCTTTAGCAGCATTATCGGTAACTATTACTATGGCGAGGCGAACATCCGCTTTATCACCGGAAAGAAGAGTGTTTTGCTTGTTTATCGTCTGCTGGTTGGCAGTATGGTGATGTTTGGTGCCTTGGCCAGCCTGGACTTGGCTTGGGGCCTAGCCGACATCATGATGGCTTTGATGACGATCTGCAACCTGATTGCCATCTCCCTGCTTAGCCGGCAGGCTTTCTTGCTACTCAACGATTATGTGTCACAAAAGCGCAGAGGCATCAGAAGCCCGGTCTACGATAAAAACAGCATTCCTGAGCTTACCGAGAAGGCCGAATGCTGGTGAAAGGTTTTCGAGGAAAGTGATCGTTGGAGTTTGCATGGGAGATATTAATCATAGATATAGTTCGTTACTAATGGAAAAACAGGAGTTGCTTTTGGCTTTGAGTCGAGGTGATAAAAAGGCATTTTCAATACTATTCACTGCCTATTATAAGGACATGGTGCTTTTTGCCGGTAGCTTTTTGCCGGAGAGCGCGACGTGATGCGCGAACATGCCTCCTTTACACTCTCAAACAGTGTCTTGGAGGATGTGGATACAGAGGAGTATATCCTTTACTCCGACTTGCATACCCACTTGGAACTTGCCCTTCAAACGCTACCTGCTTCTTATCGGGAATCTTTTGAGATGAACCGCTTTGAGGGCTTGAAATATAAAGAAATTGCCGAACGTCTGAACGTCTCCGAACGGACGGTAGAGGTACGTATTGGCAAGGCGCTGGAACTACTCAGAATGCAGTTGAAGGATTTCTGCCCTAGCCTGCTACTACTTCTGTTATCTTAAATAACGTTATAGTGCATGTGGTATCTAATCAGAGAAACGTCTTATTTGTACATAGAAATAATATGAGGTACACAGATCAAGTTATAGAAGAACTCATCGCCCGTTATCTTTCGGACGTTGCCACATTAGAGGAGCGTGACGAACTGACGCAGTGGGTCGGGCAAAGTGCTGACAACAAGGTGCGTTATCAGCAACTTCGAAATATATGGCAGGCCGCCCATCCGGCGTTCGACCCGAAGACGATTGATACCGGTCGTGCCCTAAAGTCTGTTACCCGCCGACTTTCAGGCCGTACGGTCTGGTATCAGTCAGCATGGATGCTCTATTGGCAGCGTGTGGCGGCAGTGTTGTTGCTTCCGCTGTTTCTTTTTTCCGGCTATCTGTATTTAGAAAATGAGCGGAAGGTTATGATGGCTCAAACAGCCATTCAAGAGATATTTGCCCCTTATGGCACCCGTTCGAAAGTGAATCTTCCTGATGGCTCGACGGTGTGGCTCAATGCTGGTAGCAGTTTGAAGTATCCGGTTGCTTTTTCAGCGGGACGGCGGGATGTAAAGCTTTGTGGGGAAGGTTATTTCGATGTGAAGTCGGACGCCTCTCGCCCATTCATCGTCCATACGCAGAAACTGCATGTACGCGCAACAGGTACGGCCTTTAACGTTGAGGCGTATGAGCCCGATTCGATGGTTGCCGTCACAATGGTACAGGGTAAGATTGATGTTATTATCGGCAAGCAACAGCCTATTTCTTTGCGTCCGGGCGAGCGTATTGGCTATAACGCCGTCTCCTTGGCCTGTCAGATTATTAAAACCGACCCATATAAATGGTGTGCCTGGAAAGAGGGCGCAATTGTCTTTCGTGACGATCCGCTGGAATTTGTCTTTAAGCGCATCGGACAAACGTTTAATGTGGAACTGGTGCTGAAAAGTAAGGAGATAGCGAACCATCCTTACCGTGCAACCTTCGAAAACGAGTCGTTGGATGAGATTTTGGCTTTGCTCAAACTGACCGCACCGATCCGTTATAAGGAATTCGAACGTACCGTGGCAGTGGACAACCGTTATCAAAGGAAACGGATAGAGATTTATAGCGCCAAGCCGTAAGCCTGATCTTATAATCTGATAAAAAATATAGTTACATGAAAACACTTATGAAGGCAGCACTTTTGTTGGCTGCACTGCTTTTCTCTGTCTCGTTTGCATCTGCTAAAGCGGGACAGCTTCGCATCCTTGTATTGGGCGCTCATCCGGACGATTGCGATATGTATGCCGGCGGAACAGCCGCATTGTTTATACAGATGGGGCATCAGGTGAAGTTCGTTTCGTTGACCAATGGAGACAAAGGTCATCACCGGATGTCGTCCGACGCCTTGGCCGTGCGCCGTAAAAAAGAGATGCAGGAGGTTGCTAAACGGTTGGGTGTTGTGTATGAAAACCTCGACAACCACGACGGGGAACTAATGCCGACCTTGGAAAATCGTCTGGCTGTGATCCGCCTGATACGGGATTGGAAGGCAGACATCGTCATCTCCCACCGTCCGAACGACTATCACCCCGACCATCGGTATGCCTCTGTGATCGTGCAAGATGCCGCCTATATGATTTCTGTGCCCTTGATGGCACCCGGCAGTGAGCCGATGCTCAACTCCCCCCTCTTTTTGTATATGGAGGATGGTTTTAAGAAACCCAACCCCTTCTCTCCGGATATTGTGGTAGACATTACGCCCGTCTTATCCAAAAAGCTGGAAGCGATAGACGCACACGCCTCGCAGGTTTACGAGTGGCTACCATGGAATGGCGGCTACGAAAACGAACTCCCCATAACAGATGCAAACCGCACTGCCTACCTGACGCGCCATTTCTGCTGGACTAATATGGTGGAGGAGATGATGCAACCAGCCTCGCGATGGTACGCGCCCAAAGAGCTAGAACAAATAAAGTATTACGAGGCCTTCGAAATATGCGAATACGGCAGCTCCCCCAATAAAGAGGAGATCAAAGCACTCTTCCCAATGCTTCCGCTTTGAGTTCTTGATTTTGATGCTTACGATTGTTATTAACGACATCGTCGTTAATAACTTTCCTCCCGATGAAAATGGATCAAGTTCGTACTATTTAAGTCTGACCCGTATTCATATCAGAAGTAACAAACAGTTGCTTCCGACCAATGTATAGCCCCATCAGCAACCGAAATACGATTTCTGAGGGTAAAGATAGAGGTTAATTTAGTTATTTCAAATAATATCCTCCCGTTTTAGGTGCTCCTCTAAATTCTATCAAGTCTAATTTAGATAAAGCACTTAAATACCGCTTTACCGTTGGTATGCTCTTTTCTAGCTCTTGCGCTATCTCTGTAGCATTTAATCCTCCTTGCAGCCTTAGTAAGTTAAGAACTTCCTGCTCCTTCTCATTTACTGTATCATTTACTGTATCATTTACTGTATCATTTACTGTATCACTCATGATGCTGTATTTTCTTTTGAACACTACCGTAAACATCCCATCCGTATGAAATTCCGGTTTAGGGAGTTTAGCTTCTTTCATTGCTTCCTGCATACGAGGAATGCCGGAAGCTACTCTTTCCACTAAGTGCATACGGGTAAA